>JAYWCS010000001.1:0-11778 GCA_043780315.1 Bacteroidota bacterium
CCTGAAGCAGGGAAAGGTGACTATGAAAGAAATTGATCAGGCCTGCCGCCGGGTGTTGGAAGCAAAATATAAACTCGGTTTGTTCAGCGATCCTTACGGACGGATGAATGCAGATAGAGCCATCAAAGAATTACTTTCAGACGATAACCGAAAAGCTGCCCGCAAAACAGCGGCACATAGTTTTGTGTTATTGAAAAATAATAATCAGCTCCTTCCATTAAAAAAATCGGGAACGATTGCACTTGTCGGACCGCTTGCCAGCAATCATCGCAATATGCTTGGCACCTGGAGTGTGTCTGGTGCCCCGGAAAAATCGGTGAGTGTGATGGAAGGATTTAAAAATGTGCTGGGAGCTGGGGCTCATATATTATATGCGAAAGGAGCAAATATTTCAGACGACAGTATGTTGGTGAAACTTACCAATGTACTCGGAGTCGAGATCGAACCGGAAACGCGTTCAAGCGAAGCGCTATTAAATGAAGCGGTTGCGACGGCACAGCAAGCCGATGTAGTGGTTGCCGTATTGGGTGAAGCGGCCGATATGAGTGGCGAATCTTCCAGTCGCGGAGATATTTCTATTCCTGCCAGTCAGGAGAATTTATTAAAAGCACTCGTAAAAACTGGTAAACCCGTGGTGCTCGTGTTATTCAATGGCCGGCCCCTCACGCTGGGATGGGAAAATGACAATGTACCAGCGATATTGGACACCTGGTTTGGTGGAACCGAAGCTGGCAATGCCATTGCCGATGTTTTATTTGGCGATTATAATCCGTCGGGAAAACTATCGATGACCTTTCCGTTGAATGTAGGTCAGATCCCTATTTATTATAATGCAAAAAATACCGGTCGTCCTTATCTCAATGATGGTAATACGAAATTCAAATCCGATTACCTGGACATGCCCAACGATCCGCTCTATCCGTTTGGATATGGATTGAGTTATACGCATTTTAATTATAGCCCCCTGATGCTGGATCATGGGGATATTTCGAATATGCACCCGGTAACTATTACACTAACGGTCACCAATAGTGGCAATTATGACGGAGAAGAAACTGTGCAGTTATATACGCGCGATATGGCAGCCTCGGTCACGCAGCCGGTGAAGGAATTAAAAAAATTCCAGAAAGTATATCTGAAGAAAGGGGAAAGTAAAGAAATCCAATTCGTGCTACATACGAATGAATTAAAATTTGTGAACAGTGCATTGAAATGGGTGTATGAGCCGGGTGCGTATAAAGTATTTGTGGGTGGAAATTCGCGGGATGTGAAGCAAGCAGATATAACTGGGAAATAATAAAGTTAACCGATGGCCGAATTCTCATAAATTGCGGCATTTGATATGTATATCTAATGAACAACATCACAAACATCATATTCGATCTCGGCGGTGTCATTATGGACATCGACGTGAAAGAGACACTGAAAGCCTTCACTCAATTAGGCGCAAAGGACATACAGAAATATTTCGGACATGGCTTTGCGGCCTCTTTTTTCAGCGATCATGAGGCTGGTAGAATATCGGATGAAATGTTCATTCAGGAAATAAAAACGCTATTGGGAAAAGAGGTTGCCGAAGCAGAAATTACAGAGGCCTGGAATGCCCTGCTCCTCCGTTTTCCGGCTGAGCGGATCGAGCTTTTAAAAGAAATCAGGTCAAAATACCGGGTGTTTTTATATTCTAATACCAACGCGATTCACTATAATAAATTCAGTGCAATTTACCGGAATTCCTTTCCCGGGGCTTTGGAGGACCATTTTGAAAAAGCCTATTATTCCCATGTTTTGGGCCATCGGAAGCCCGAAACGGGCGGTTTTGAGCAGATTATTGCCGAAAATGGGCTAAATCCCGAGAAAACACTTTTTGTGGATGATGCCTGGATTAATGTGGAAGCGGCGATGAAAACAGGGTTAAAAGGACTCTATATGCCCTCCGGCTTTTATATCACCGACATCAAATGGTAAAGACCCATACTTAATCACACTTCCCCACTTGTATTACTTTACTTCCTCAAAATCAATATACTCCCCCACTTTGCCTGTGCCGGACTTAGGCTGATGCGGTGCATCGGCTGGTTTGGTACCAGAAGGACTGGGACCGGCCGGTCCGGTACCCTGCCCGTTCGTCCCATTAAACTGCTGGCGCATATTTCTGCCGTTCCGGAAAAGCGGAAGCAGGAAACCGGCGATGAACCGATAAATGAAATAAATCAGCAGGAGGAGGCCGAAAACGCTCATAGTAGTGCAAAATTAATACAGCTGCGGCAAATTCCCTGTTAAAAGACAACGACAAATTAAATACCATATTTGGGGCGAATGAATTAAAACCGTTAAATTTGTTGCCAGATTAGGGAAACAACAGGAAGGGAACGCAATCGTTCCCTTCTTCTTTTCATATGGATAAGGAAACTCAAATTAGCAGCATCCGTATAATGATAGAGGAAATCCTCTCCGACGAACCCGTATATTTCCTGGTTGATTTGCGGATCAAACCAACGAATAATATCAAGGTTTTTCTGGATGGCGACGAGGGAATCACCATTGAAAAATGTGTGCGCATTAACCGGAAGCTCTATAAATTGGTGGAAGAAGCGGCGATGTATCCGGAAGGTGATTTTTCGCTGGAAGTATCCTCGGCTGGTTTGGATGAACCGCTGAAATCGTTCCGGCAGTATAAGAAAAATATTGGCCGCCCGGTGGAGATTGCACTGCTTGACGGGACGCTGAAAGAAGGGATGCTAAAGGAAGTGACGGACGAGAGTATTGTGCTCGAAGAGGCTACTGGCAAGCCTTTCATGGGAAAAGTTCCTTCAAAGAAAAAAGAGATCAGTTATCATACGTATTTATTCAACAATATAAAATCAACCAAGATCCAGATTGTTTTTTAGCTGGACATAAAAAGATCGGTTATGGCAAGTATCAATTTGATCGAAGCTTTCCAGGACTTCAAGGAAGCCGAAAATATTGACCGTCCCACGATGATGAAAGTGGTCGAAGACGTTTTCAAAACATTGCTTCGTAAAAAATACGGCAGTGATGAAAATTTTGACGTTATCGTAAATGCGGAGAAGGGTGACCTTGAAATCATGCGGCGGCGCACGATCGTAGAAAATGGCGCAGTCGAAGATCCATTGGCCCAGATCGCCTACAGCGACGCGGTGAAACTGGAACCGGATTATGAAGTCGGGGAAGATCTGTATGAAGAAATTGAAATTCTCGATTTCGGTCGCCGGGCCATCCTGGCAGCAAAACAAACGCTGGCCAGCCGTATCGGAGATTTGAAGAAAAACGTTTTGGTACAGAAATATAGTCAGCGGATTGGCGAGATTATCAACGCCGAAGTATACCAGGTTTGGAAAAAAGAAATCCTGCTGCTGGATGAAGAAGGCAATGAGCTCATTCTTCCAAAATCAGAACAAATTCCACAGGATTATTTCAAAAAAGGGGAAAGCATTCGTTCAGTGGTGAAGAAAGTGGACATGAAGAATAATTCACCCGTGATTATTCTTTCCAGAACGAGTCCGTTATTTCTGTCCAAATTACTCGAAATTGAGGTGCCGGAAATTTTCGACGGACTGATCGTCATTAAAAAAATCGTCCGTGAGCCCGGTGAGAGAGCGAAAGTGGCGGTGGAATCGTACGACGACCGGATCGATCCGGTTGGAGCCTGTGTAGGGATGAAGGGAAGCCGTATTCATGGCATTGTGCGGGAGTTGAAGAACGAGAATATTGATGTAATAAATTATACCAATAATATCCAGTTATTGCTGCAGCGTTCCTTGACGCCGTCGAAAATAACGAGCATGGATATAGACAGCGAAAAGATGCATGTAAATGTCTATCTAAAACCGGATCAGGTTTCGCTGGCCATTGGAAGAAAAGGGGTAAACATAAAACTGGCCCAGGAGTTGACGGGTTATTCCATCGACGTATTCCGGGATAACGAAGGCGAGACCACAGAATTCGATATCGATCTGGATGAATTCAGCGATGAAATCGAGACCTGGATTATCGACGAGCTGAAAAGAATTGGTTGTGATACGGCCCATAGTGTGTTGGATTTGTCAGTTGAAGAACTGGAACGTAGAACGGATCTGGAAAAAGAAACGATTGAGGAAGTACGTCGCGTGCTGAAAGAAGAATTCGAAAAAGAATAACCCATTATCATGATTTTATGATTACGGGAATTCTTCATTATAAAACATTTATAACAGCATGACGCCGGTCCATGGACGGACCGGCAGTTCATGGATTCAATTAATATGGCAGAAACGACATCACCACGTTTAATGGCAGCGGCCAAGGAATTCAATATCGGTAAAGAAACGCTGGTAGACTTCCTGGTAGGCAAAGGTTTTAGTAAAGATGATCTGAAACCGACCGCCAAGCTGACCGACGACATGTACCGGTCTCTACAACAGGAATTCGCAGGAGACAAGCAGGCAAAGATCAAGAGCAACCAGGTTGACCTTCCCAAAGGCAGCGTGGAAGCCAAGCGCAAGAAAGAAGACGAGACGGTCCTGTTCCGCAAAGACCCGAAGAAAATTGTAAAAGAAGAACCTCTTGTGGTAGTCGCCCCGGTGGCCGTGATTGCGGTAGCTCAGCCGGAAGTGGTTGTAGTGGAAGAAGTGAAGCCGTTAAAAATCGAAGAGCCGAAGAAAGAACCGGAAATAATTAAGATTATGGCGCCCGATATCGAGGGGCCTAAAGTCATAAGTAAAATTGATCTGTCGACGATCGATTCTTCCACGCGTCCGAGAAAAACAGCGCCGGTAAAGAAAAAAGAACCGGAAGCTGTTCTTCCCGTAGTCGAAGAACCGCTTATTGTTCCTTCCATAGAAGTTCCGGAAGAAATTCTGCTGGAAGCGGATGAAGCCGAAGCTCAAAAGCCAGATGAAGCAACCATCGAAAATATTTTGGTTGAAAAAATCGAGGGCCCGCGTATCCTTGGAAAAATTGAGTTGCCGACAGAAGGTGAAAAGCCGAAACATTCTGACGAGAAAAGAAAGAGAACCCGTATTCCGATTGCAAAACGGGAAGGCGGTGGTGGAAATACGAATATGACGAAGCCATCGGGAACCGGAATACCTGTTCAACGGGATCCAACACGGCCGAGCAGCGGTGCTAAACCCATTCTGAGAAGAGATTTGCGCTCTCCGGCAAGCAGTTCAAACCGCCCGGGTGCCAATCCAAAGGATCAGAAAGAAATCGACAAAAAAGAAATTCAGGAAAAAATACGGGAAACTCAGGCCAAACTGGCGGGTACCGGTGGTCGCGGACGGGGTAGTAAAGCGAAATACCGTCGTGCGCGCCGGGAAGAGAATGCCGAACAAAATGGCAATGAATCGCAGGAAAGCACCAAACTGCAGGTTACGGAATTTATCAGCGTGAGTGAGTTGGCCAACCTGATCGATGTGAGTTATGCTGACATCATCAGTAAATGTATGAGTCTGGGTATGATGGTTTCTATCAACCAGCGCCTCGAAGCGGATGTCATTGAGCTGGTCGCCGGCGAATTTGGATATACCGTTGAATTCATCGGGATCGATGATGCACTGGAACTGGAAGAAGACGAAATGGAAGACGGACCCGGTGATCTGGTTCCGCGCTCTCCGGTAGTTACGATCATGGGTCATGTGGATCATGGTAAAACCTCTTTGCTCGATTTTATCCGCGAAGCCAATGTAGTGGCGGGTGAAGCAGGTGGTATCACCCAACATATCGGGGCCTATCAGGTAACCACGACCAACGGTAAAAAAATCACCTTCCTTGACACGCCGGGTCATGAGGCCTTTACGGCTATGCGTGCCCGTGGTGCCAAAGCGGCGGACGTTGCAATTATCGTAGTCGCTGCGGATGACGCGATCATGCCACAAACCAAAGAGGCTATATCGCATGCGCAGGCGGCGAATTTACCGATGGTATTTGCCATCAATAAAATTGATAAAGACGGATCCAATCCGGAAAAAATAAAAGAACAGCTTGCGGGTATGAACCTGCTGGTGGAAGACTGGGGTGGAAAATATCAGAGCCAGGAAATATCTGCCAAGAAAGGGTTGAATATCGATCTCCTGCTGGAAAAGATTCTGTTGGAAGCAGAAATTCTGGATTTGAAATCTAATCCAAACCGGGAAGCCTCCGGAACCGTTATCGAAGCTTCGCTTGACAAGGGCCGGGGATATGTGGCCACCGTGCTCGTACAGGGCGGCACTCTGAAGAGTGGCGACCTCGTGGTATGCGGACAATATTATGGTCGTGTGAAGGCGATGTTTAATGAACGTAATAAAAAAATTGATCAGGCACCTCCCTCTTCGCCGGTTTTATTGCTGGGATTGAATGGAGCGCCGCAGGCAGGTGAAAAGTTCAGGGTATTTGCAGATGAAGGTGAAGCCAAGGAAACCGCTAATAAACGGGCCCAGTTGAGCCGCGAACAGGGAATACGTACCAAGAAACATATTACGCTCGATGAAATCGGGCGTCGTCTCGCACTCGGTAACTTTAAAGAGCTCAACCTCATCATCAAGGGTGATGTGGATGGTTCCGTAGAAGCACTGAGTGATTCATTGCAAAAACTTTCGACAGAAGAAATTGCGGTCCGCGTGGTACATAAAGCAGTCGGTGCGATCACCGAAAGTGATGTGTTGCTGGCTACCGCCTCGGATGCTGTTGTGGTAGGATTTAATGTACGTGCTTCGGTACAGGCCGCTAAGCTGGCTGAAAACGAAGGGGTGCAGATCAAAACCTATTCAATTATCTACAATGCCATCGAAGAAGTGAAGAGTGCCATGGAAGGGATGTTGGAACCGAAGATCCAGGAAAAAGTGGTTGCCAATGTCGAAATACGGAACGTATTCAAGTTTGATAAGGCAACCGTTGCCGGTTGTTATGTACTCGATGGAAAGATTTATCGTAATTCCAAGATCCGGCTGGTACGCGATGGCATCGTAATCTATCCGGTAGGCGAAGGCGCAACCGCCGAACTCGCTTCCCTGAAACGATTTAAGGATGATGCCAAAGAAGTTCCTTCCAGTATGGAATGCGGATTGACGATCAAAAACTTCAGCGATTATCATGTGGGTGATATTGTGGAAGCATATGAAGAGGAGGAAGTGAAGAGAACGCTTTAAAGGGTTGACGGTTTTGGGTTGACGGTTGACGGTTTTGGGTTGACGGAAGGGCATAAAATCTTTGTTAATTTGGCGTTGGGGATCTGTCAAGAGTAAGTAATGAGTGTAATTTTAAATGTTTGAGACTTTGTTTATGAAAAAAATAATTTCTGCTGCTTTTTCACTGCTCCTGGCAAACGCTGTCATGTCACAGCAAAAAGTAGTTGCTGATAAAATCGTTGGAATCGTTGGGGATAAGATCGTGCTGAAGTCAGAAATCTTCGTTGCCAATGAAGACATAAAAAGACAGGGCGGCCAAGAGCAGGATAATTGCGTGATCCTGGATGGCATGCTAACCCAGAAAGCCCTGGTTTTACAAGCTGAAAAAGATTCTATTCCCGTAACAGATGAAGAAGTAGATGCTGAAGTAGATCAAAAGATCCGCTATTTTATTTCTCAGTACGGCGGAAAGGAAGCACTCGAGCAAATCTCAGGAAGAAGTGTTTACCAGATCAAAGAAGATTTTCGCCAGCCCATACGCGAGCAACGGATGGCAGCAGGTATGCGCAGTAAAATAGTTGATGGTATTAAAATTACACCCACAGAAGTTCGGGAGTATTTCAATAGAATTCCAAAAGACAGTCTGCTCTATTATGAGTCTGAATTACAAATCGGACAAATCATTGTATTCCCGAAAGCCAGTCGTGAAATTGAGCTCTTTGATATTCAGGAGTTAAGTGAATATAAAGCACAGGTGGAAATTGGTGCCAAACGTTTTGAGACCCTGGCATCCTTATACTCAGATGATCCGGGAAGTAAAGACAAAGGCGGTATGTACCAGATCGATCGTTCTTCCAAACAGTGGGATCCGGTTTTTATCGCTGCTGCTTTTCGATTGAAAGAAGGTCAGATTTCACCCGTTATTAAAACACAGTTTGGATATCATATTATTCAAATGGTTAGTCGTAATGGCGATGATGCCGTGATCCGGCATATCCTGCGCATTCCACAGATTACGGAAGTAGAATCGGCGGCAGCTATTGCTAAACTGGATTCAGTTCGTCAGGCGCTCGTATCAGGGTATTTGGGTTTTGGTGAAGCCGTAGCAAAATACAGTGATGATCCCAATGCCAAATTCACTGCCGGAATTCTGATGGCCCGCGATGGATCTAATTTTTTGCAAATTGATGAACTGGATAAGGAAATGGTTTTGTTGCTGAAAAAATCAAATCTGAAGGCCGGCGAATACTCTCAGCCTGCCGTGTACACCGACGAACGGGGTAAGAAAGGAGTTCGGATTGTTCATATGATTTCAAAATCTGAACCGCATCGCCAAAATTTAAAAGACGATTACAATCGTATCTCCCAAAAAGCATTGGAACAGAAAAAGAACCGTGCGCTGCAAATCTGGTTTCAAGCCAGAATAGCTACTTATTATATCATGATAGATGGTGAATACCGGAATTGTGGTAACCTCTCCAAATGGCAAAGCCGTCAGTTTACAACGACCAACTAATTGCTGTCAGGCAATAATAATAGAAAAATAATCGTTCACAGTCGCGGTATGGATTAACTTATCTGTACTTGTTTGTATATTACGATGAAAGATTTCCGTTGCGAATTGTGTGAAGATAAATCCTTGATATGATTAGTATTTTAATCGCAGATGATCATCGGCTGATCAGAGAGACCTGGACGATTGTATTGAACCGTGACTCCCGGTTTAAAGTAATCGGTTCCTGCTCCAATTCGGAGGAAGCAGTGAAAATGACTAAGCAAAAGCATCCCGAAGTGGTATTAATGGATATTAATATGTCTCCCTTTTCGGGTATTGAAGCGACCCGCATAATTCGCGAAAGTTCTCCTGATACACGCATTATTGGCGTGACGATGCATTCCCAGCCTGCTTATGCAAAAAAAATGCTGCAGATGGGTGCCAGTGGATATGTTACAAAAAATTCATCCAGGGAAGAGATGTTCAGTGCCATTCTCGAAGTTTCCAAAGGCAATAAATTTGTATGCTCGGAGATCAAAGATCTTATCTCGGAAGGTGCCCATGAGCCTGAATCACTGGCAGCGATCAATACGCTGACCGAACGTGAAATGGACGTCATCAACCAGATCAAGCAGGGTCATTCTTCTAAGGAAATCTCCAGAAACCTTGAAATTTCTCTGAAAACAGTAGAAGTGCATCGCCATAATATTCTAAAAAAACTGAAACTAAAAAACGCAGCCTCCCTCATCCACTACATGAACATGCGTTCCCCGCTGATTTAATTTTTTTGTTTTTCCTATACATTCGTTTCAATATCAGTGATTTCCCATCTAAGTGACTTAATTTCAATCAGCTTTAGTCTGAGTGGCTGAACTTTAACCATTCGCAAATCCGCTTCTTTTCTTCTTTATCACAATTTCGTTTACCTTTGTGTTTCACTATTGTGAAAGGGTACTGAATCGAAAAAATGTAAGCTCCCCCGAAACGAAAAATGAGCGGCGTATCCCTGGTCCGACGCTCCAAAAAAGGAAAAAATTGAGCGACAAAATTAAACATGAATGCGGAATGGCATTCATTCGGCTTCGCAAACCCTTCTCTCACTATCTTCAAAAATATGGTACAGCAATGTATGGCTTAAACAAGCTCTACCTGCTGATGGAAAAACAACATAACCGGGGTCAGGATGGCGCGGGTGTGGCTTCTGTTAAATTGAATATTGAACCCGGTCACCCTTTTCTACACCGGATTCGCAGTAACACCAACCAGCCGATTGCGGATATATTTTCAAAAATCAATGAGGAAGTAAAAGATCTTGAAAAATATCAACCCGATATCATCAAACATCCCGGTCTTTTAAAGGGGCATATTTCCGTGATGGGAGAATTACTGCTCGGCCATCTCCGCTATGGAACGCAGGGTAAAAACAACGTTGAATTTTGTCATCCTTTTATAAAAAGAGATACCATTCCGGCGCGCAATCTGGCACTGGCAGGTAATTTTAATCTGGTCAATACGGAGGAGCTTTTTGCATTGATCAATATTGAACCGGGCGTATTTCAGAAACAGAGTGATCTGGCTGCGATGATGGAAGTTATTCATCATTTCATTGTGCAGGCAGACGAAGAAATGCCGGAAGAACTGGATCTGAAAAAAGTGTTGCAAAAAGCCCTTCCCTTATTCGACGGTGGATTTACCGTGGGTGGCTTGGTGGGCAATGGGGATGGATTTGTATTCCGCGACGCGCATGGAATCCGGCCGGCCTATTATTTTGCGAATGATGAAATCATCATTGCCGCGTCCGAACGATCTGCCATCCGTACGGTGTTCAACGTGGGCGAAAATGAAGTTCTCGAATTGATGCCCGGCACTGCACTGATTGCAAAATCGGATGGGCGTTTTTCAGTTGAACAAATCATTCCTGCCAAAGAACGCAGAGCCTGCAGTTTCGAAAGAATTTATTTTTCCAGGGGCAGCGATGAAAAAATTTACCGCGAAAGGATTGCATTGGGATATAACCTGAGTGAACAGATCCTGAATTCGGTGAACCACGATCTCAAAAACAGTATATTTTCTTTTATTCCCAATACAGCGGAGGTTGCCTTCTACGGCATGTGGAAAGGACTGGATGATTATCTGAAAAAAGTAATGATCGAAAGGATTCTTTCCTGGGGCAATGATCTGAACGAAGAAAGACTTTCGCAGATGATCAACCGGAAAATCCGGATTGAGAAAATTGCGACCAAAGACGTCAAGATGCGCACCTTCATCACAGCCGATGCAAGCCGCAATGAAATGGTTCAGCACGTTTATGATATCACCTACGGGACGGTACAAAAGGATGTGGATACACTGGTGGTGATCGACGATTCGATTGTGCGGGGTACTACGTTGCGTGAAAGTATTGTACGCATGCTGGCCAGGCTCGAACCTAAAAAAATTATTATCGTTTCATCTGCTCCGCAAATCCGTTATCCGGATTGTTACGGAATCGACATGAGTAAACTGGGCGATTTTATCGCCTTCCGTGCTGCTATCAAACTCATGCAGGAAAGCGGGAAAGAGAAATGCCTCGACGAAATGTACGATCATTGCAAAGAGCTCGAACGCATGGGCCAGCTCCATACCGAAAATGTGGTGCGACAGGTATATAAGCCATTCAGCACGCAGGAGATCTCAGATAAAATTGCGCAACTGATTACACCGCCAGATATCACAACACCTGTTCAGGTGATATATCAAACGATTGAATCGCTTCATGAGGCTTGTCCGACAAATACCGGCGACTGGTACTTCACGGGCAACTATCCCACCGTCGGCGGAAACCGCGTTGTCAACAAGGCGTTTATCAATTACATGGAAGGCAAAAATGTTAGGGGATATTAAGAAGCTCCTTGCACCCAATCATTGCAAAGCAATGATTCACCTCTTCGCATTTCCCACCTTTTGTTGAAAACGGAAACTCAGCATTACTCTTCCGCTAACCCACAATAAAAAGGTCCCTCCCGAAGGAAGGACCTAAAAATGAATTCGTATGAAATGTACTTACTATTTTTTTGTTTCCAGCAGGTTGAAGAACTGATCCAACTGTGGCAAAATCACGATTCTTGTACGACGGTTTACAGCACGACCTTCTTTCGTATCATTTGACATCAATGGAACGTATTCACTACGTCCGGC
>JAYWCS010000002.1:0-4283 GCA_043780315.1 Bacteroidota bacterium
TTTATATAATACAGGTATTAAGGTGTTTTATCCTGTTCTTCTATCTCAGTGTTTCTTGAAATGGAAACGGATTCAAAATATTTTTCATATTGTTCAATATCCTGTGCCTCCTGCTTGAGAAATTATATCAATCAATTGATCGAGCATAATTTTTTCGTGACTGTTTATATAATCCAATTCGAAATATAAATGAACGTGCCCATAACTTGTTAGATTAAATTCAATCTTTAAATAGCTTCGACAGTAGCTCCAATACACTTGCTGTAGTATGCGTCCATATCTCTTTATAGGTCGCATTTACCTGCATTGGCATATACGGTGCGTCATCATTTTCAAAAGTTTCTATGCCTACTGGCACTGCTCCAACCACATCGCCCGCATAACCTCCGTATAAAGGAGGGTAATCGTAGCCGTCACCATAAATAGTACTCATGGCAAATGGATTGAAACCAACAATATACTCCAATTGTCTGGTGGCAATTTTTTTCAATTCTTTATCTTTTAAAATATCCGCTAAAATAAATGCTGCTTTCGCCTTACCCATTAATACAGCATGAAATCCCCGGAATTGATAGGCAACCGGAAATCGGCGCAGGTAAAATTTTGCCGATAAAGGAATACCATTTTTTACTTGCGTATTGTATTCCTCCATAGACGGCATTCCCACTTTGTCTCCTTCATGATATATCCCAGAAAAATCTGCGTTATCCAATTCATATACCGCGGCCGGTAGTATGCCGTAAGGACTAATTGTATGGGAGATTTCAAGAATATAATCTGCGTAGGCCTGGCACGAAGCGCTCCATAACTTTGCATCCGAGTGCTGAGGGGCATCCGTTAACAACATGGCTAGTCCCTGAATCATTAATTCTTCATTGCTGCGATGAAAAAACTCTAAAATTCTTTTTTTCTCTCTGGATTCATAAAAAAACCCGTGGAGCTTCAAACTCCAATCCGTACGCCTTTCTTTTTGCTGGCAGTCCATCACCACATGGGCATATTGGATGGCCCAATCGAGGTATATTTTTTCGGATGTAAGGCGGTACAGGTATATCGACGCTACGGTTGCCTGGGCATACAGCTCTGTTTCATTCTTTTCTGTCACAAACACTCCGAGCATATCATTGGCAAATTTGAAATCGGCAATGGCGCTATTTCGGCACCAGCGGGCAAATACCGGGTCGGAATTTTTATAGAATGGCGTTGCCAGAGCGCAATAAGAAGCCGCAATGAAATTGTCAAACGGATTGTTTGTTGCCTTGTTTTCCATATCATCCTTGGTACCAATTATATTATCGGTCCAGATTCCAATGATTAATCCCCCCTCCCGGTAGCCATCGCCAAACCGGGTTTGCATTGTCCAATTCAAACCCCAACGCGCCTCTTCCAGGAGCCTTTCATACAACTGTTTATTTTTATCTTTCACGGACTCGGCTAATTCCAGCATCGCCATGCCGCCCCTTGCCGTATTGCCGACACCTTGTGTTAAATCTGCCGCATCGTGCCATCCCCCATTTACCGGAATTCTCCTGCCATCCGGATGTACACAAAATACATCCTGGTGGCAAGCCTGATGTATCCCTGGCTGATCGTAGCCGCACCTTTCGGCAAAGAAAAAATTTAATGTTCGCCAGGCCGTCGCTAAAAAGGCATCATCACCAATAGGAAACTGTTTTGAAGATATATTGCCGGCCCTTATAATATATTTACCGTGCGTTTCCAGGCTACTGAAATCAAGTAAAACAAAACCATTTTCGATTTTTGTTCCTTCTCCTTTAAAAGCGGTTTTGCCTTTCGAATCGATCACTTCAAAATTTGCGTTACCCACATTTTGTATCAAGGCCTGTTTTCTTGAGCCTGTTTTGTATCCGCTATGGCAGTAAGCAATCGCACCCTTACGCAGATCGAAGCCGCGGCTGTTTTCAACCTCTACCTCCTCCATGCGCATATCATCAATATAAAGCTTTAGAGTATCACTGGCCCCTTTTGGCGAGCCGGTTAACATCATATTGACCGAAAGTCCCGTTACCTCGTCCCGATATATATCCGGTATTTCCCAGATGATTTGCTGCCATTTATTTGGATACACATTTACGAAATGCTGGCCTTCAAATCGACCCGGGGTAGGCATTTCATGTTTGCCTTTATTGTAAATAGTACATCCTACAAATACCGAGTTGAATCCCGGGGCATCTGCATAGACCCACACCGAAAACCGATTAAAGCCGTCCAGGTTTTCGTGATTCAATGGCCTGATCATTTCTGCTGAAGCATAGCTTCTATTGGATGGATTTTTAACTGCTAAGGACGACACTGTTTCTAAACAAATACTTCCATCCCCTGATTGGGTAAGGGTATGATTAATTTTTATTGTACCAGGCCCTTTTATTTCGAGGCCATAAAAATCTTTGGCTAGTGGCCATACTTTCGTTTTAATTACCTTTTTATGGAGCCACCGTGTCATCCCCATATCCGCTGAATCAGCTATCATGATTGTATGGATATTTCGGCTTTGTTCCAGTTGTTTCAGCAGCAAGGTATCCTGGGAGTAACCCAATTGTGAGACTGTAAAAAGAAGTATCGTCAAAATGAATACCCTAGGTTGCAGATTGATCAGATATTTTTTCATATTGATGTTTAGAAATTCATCTTAAGGCTTCAAAAAAAAAGCAACCCTAATAAAGATTGCCTTTCCCGTTTTAGGGTGCCCAGAACAGGAATCGAACCTGCACTACCTTGCGATAACCAGATTTTGAGTCTAGCGCGTCTACCAATTCCGCCATCTGGGCAAAGAAGAGATTATCGGGATGCAAATGTAAGGATTTGAGGGTTATTCAATCCCATAAAAAATAGGCTTTCGGTTAAACTTTCGATAGGTTATTCTCCAGCAACCGGCTGATCTCATCGGCCTTACTATAAACCATCAGGTGTTCGCCGCCCTCCACCCGAATCGCATTCATACGCTCGTGAAAGGGTAATATTTTATCCGCCGTTCCATGTATATGCAGAAATCCCGAAGGCTTCCATTCATTTTCCCAGGCAAACAATTGATTGATCGCCCAGCGAAAAAATTTGGGATCCGTATCTTTTAAGATGTTCCGGAGCAGGGTTTTCCCATCGGGGTTAATCACGCCAAAAATGCGAAAGATCATACTATTGGGCTTTAGTAAGAGGCGGGTGGGAATCAACCGGTGCAGTTTGCATTTATTTATAAAAAGGTAAAACGTAGACAACGCTGTTTTGCTGGAGAAACTCGAAATGATAACTGTCTGCACCGGCGAGATGATTTTCGACAGTTCGATCGCGATGATGCCGCCAAAGGAAACGCCGATCAGTGAAAATGGTTGCTCCAAATCAATCTGTCCGCTCAGGCGCCTGCAATATACTTGAATGGATTCCTTTTCATTAACTGGAACCCATTCAATATAAAACAGATTAAAAATTTCGGGCAGCTGAAGTTTCTGGAATATTCTTTGATCTGCCCCCAGCCCACTGATAAAATAGATATTCATGAATTGATTACACTTGCCGGATCCGTAAAATATCTGTTAAACACATTTTATTAAACTTATTTAACTTCAGTGTTCAAGTATGTAATATACCATGCATTTACCCCCCTTCATCATAGAAAAATTATTGCTGGCTATCGTCGTCGGCGGCGCGATTGGCGCGGAAAGAGAATACCGGAGTAAGTCCGCCGGATTTCGCACCCTCACCCTTATCTGCCTCGGCTCGGCCCTTTTCACTATTTTTTCTGAGCTCATCGGTGCCGGCAACAACCCCGACCGGATCGCATCGAATATCGCCACCGGGATCGGTTTTGTCGGCGCCGGTGTCATTTTCAAAGGGGATTTTGGCGTCAATGGGATCACCACCGCGGCCATGATCTGGGTAACGGCCGCGCTGGGCATGGGTATTGGTGCCGGATATGAAATGGTGTCGGTGATCGGCTGCGCACTGATCCTGCTGATGCTTTATATTTTTGGTTTATTGGAAACACGGATCGACGATTTGAATCAAATGAGAAATTATAAAATTTCCTGTGATTTTGATGAGCGGAACACCAAACGTTTTGAACAATCTTTAAAAGATCATCATCTGACACATAAAAGAGCGCGGGAAAGCAAAAATGGAAACTCCATGACTGGCGAATGGTTTGTACGGGGCACAAAAAAAAATCACCAGAAATTCATTCACGAAATACTACACGATCCAACAGTGAAAGTTTTTGAATACTAAGTGTTACAATCTAATCTTAAAATGCCGGTGTACGACCGCCATCC
>JAYWCS010000003.1:0-20099 GCA_043780315.1 Bacteroidota bacterium
TTGAATTCATTTCTATTCAGTTTTATTGATGGGGGCTGGGCTAAAAATGAAGTGCCCGGATACAGTATTAATAACACCTATATCGGCATCGGGCTCGGACTGGCTTTTGAAACCAAGGCGGGGATTTTTAATATGTCTTATGCGATCGGAAAAGTGAATAGCGATCCGTTTGCATTGCGGCAGGCTAAAATCCACCTCGGATATATAAACTTTTTTTAGGATTTTTACCACCCAACCATGGTTCCCTTGACAAAACTTGCTTCCCTGTTTTTGTTTTTTTCCCTTCTCGTAAACGGGGTACGCGCCCAGTCCACGACAGATTCCAGTGGGATCGTGGACACCGTTACGGTCAAAGCAGTGGCTTTCGATACTGCCAAACAAATACCGGTAACCCATAAAATAGTCCGGGCAGTCCCGGACACCGCGGTGGTTTATCATACCGATTCGGTTCGTTTCAGTGCGACGAAACCATTGGTTTGGAATGATCTGCCCACGGGCTGGATCTCTCTGTTAAAGGCACAATCTTTTTTTAATTTCTCCGGCAAACCGGTGTATATACGGGCTGAAAATTATGAGCCGGTGTCATTCGACGGCCTGTTTTATTTCCTGCTCGGGTTGTTATTTTATTTTGCCATTATCAAGCTACTGTTCGGCAAATACCTGGGTAACCTGCTCACGCTGTTCTTCCGCGCATCCATGCGACAGCAACAGCTGCGGGAACAGGTTTTACAATCTCCTTTTCCGTCCCTTTTACTCAACATACTTTTTCTTTTCTCGGGTGGATTATACGGCGCCTTCATCATGCGCTTTTTTCTGTCTGAAAACCCGGATCCCTTCTGGAGGCATTTTCTATACTGTGCCGGCGGACTGGCCGCCCTGTATCTCCTTAAATTTCTGATTCTGAAAATAACCGGCTGGATTTTTAATATCGGCCGGGCCGTGGAAACCTACCTTTTTGTAGTATTTCTTACCAATAAGATCATTGGGGTTTTTTTGCTGCCATTTCTTCTAATCGTTTCATTTTCAAGCCCCGGAATTACAGAAATTGCCCTCACCACCTCCTATGTACTGATTGGCATTTTTTATATTTACCGGTTCATCGCCTCTTACAGAACCTTACACAAAGAAATAAAAATCAGTGGGTTACACTTTTTCCTCTACCTTTGTGCTTTCGAAATGGCCCCTCTGTTGTTGATTTATAAAGTGCTAGTCACTTATTTGGAAAAAGCTTAGTAATTTTGCAAACGCGTTTTTCTAATATTATATACATTGATAAAAACTAGGGATAAAAAGGAAATTGCCGTGTTGCCTGAGTCTGTTGTCAAGAAAATTTTAATCACCCAACCCCGGCCTGAATCCGACAAGTCGCCCTATTTCGAGCTTGCGCGCCGTCATGAGGTGGAAATGGCCTTTATGCCGTTTATCACGTTGGAAGGCATCCCCTCTAAAGATTTCCGCCGTCAGAAAGTGGACATCGGCCTTTTTTCCGCCGTTATTTTTACCAGTCGCCACGCGATAGATCATTTTTTCCGCACGGCCGAAGAAATGAAAATCAATATCTCCCAAGACACAAAATATTTCTGTATCTCAGAAGCTGTTGCGCTCTACCTGCAGAAATTCATTCTATATAGGAAGCGCAAAGTGTTTTATGGTGCCGATGGGACCAACAAAAACATGGTGGAAGTAATTAACAAGCATAAAGAAAACGAGAAATTGCTCTATCCCACTTCTGAAAACCAGCAGGATAATGAAATCGTAACCTGGCTGAAGAACAATAAGTGCGAATACGCAACCCCTTATATGTACCGGACGATCAGCCGTGATATCCGCGAAATATTTACGAAAGAGACCTTTGATATCATATGTTTTTTCACCCCCAGCGGAGTGAAAAGCCTTTACGACAATTTTCCCCACTTTCAACAGAACGGCACATTAATCGGGGCATTCGGAACCAATACGACCAGGGCGGCAGAAGAAGCCGGTCTGGTACTTGAAATCCGCGCTCCGGAACCATCCGCACCATCCATGGTATCTGCATTGGAGAAGTATCTGAATGCGATGAAAAAACGCTAGTCCACTTTGTTTACCAACAGACTCGCCAAAGAAACAAGTCCTTATTTACTTCAGCACGCCCATAATCCGGTGGATTGGTTTCCCTGGGGTGATGAGGCGATTAAAAAAGCAAGGGATGAAGACAAGCCCATGCTGGTCAGTATTGGATATTCTGCTTGTCATTGGTGTCATGTGATGGAGAGAGAAAGTTTTGAAGATCCGGAGACGGCGGCGTTGATGAACCGCGAATTCGTAAATATAAAAATCGACCGTGAAGAAAGGCCCGATCTGGATCATATTTATATGGATGCGCTGCAGGCAATTGCCGGCAACGGCGGATGGCCTCTGAACGTTTTTCTCACTCCGGAAGCCAAACCTTTTTACGGGGGAACTTATTTTCCTCCGGTGAATGTCTCTAACCGGGCTTCCTGGAAATCTGTTCTACAAAGTATCGCCAATGCCTTCCGCGACCAGCGGCAGGAGATTGAAAAACAGGCCGATCAACTCACGAATCATATTGCGGGGTCAGGATTTAAAATTACCCCACCGGCAGATACAGAAGATTTCAGCATTGCCGACGGAACCCTGATTTTTGAACAACTCATGAAAACCGCCGACCGCACCAACGGCGGTTTTGGCGCCGCTCCCAAATTTCCACAGACTTTTTCGATCCGGTTTCTTTTCCAGCATCATTATTACTACAACGAATTATCCGTCAACCAACCACCGTCATCCGTCAACCAACCACCGTCATCCGTCAACCATCCACCGTCATCCGTCAACCAACCACCGTCATCCGTCAACCCTCCACCCTCCACCATCAACCATCAACCGTCCACCATCCACCATCCACCATCCGCCGCTCTAAATCAAGCCTGTCTTTCGCTCGACAAGATGATTTTCGGTGGAATATATGATCAGCTGGGGGGAGGATTTTCGCGGTATTCCACCGATTCCAATTGGCTGGCCCCGCATTTTGAGAAGATGTTATATGATAATGCCCTGCTGATTACGACGATCAGTGAAGCCTATCAAATTACCGGGAAAGCACATTACCGGCGCGCGGTTTCTGAAACGATGGATTTTATACAGAGGGAACTCAAATCCCCTATCGGGGGATTTTATTCCGCTCTGGATGCGGATAGTGAAGGCGAAGAGGGAAAATTTTACGTATGGCAAAAAAATGATTTAGAAGATGTTTTAGGGAAAGATTCGGCCACTTTCTGCAAATACTATGACGTTACGGAGCATGGAAACTGGGAAGAGAAAAATATTCTCCGGATCCTGCATCCGGATATGGATATACCGGAAGAAAAAATAAAGTCAGGGAAGAAAAAATTAATGGAATCGCGCAGCCGGCGCGTACGGCCGCAGCTGGACGATAAAATTCTATTGGGTTGGAACGCCCTCCTGATCACTGCCTGTTGTAAGGCATTTGCAGCGCTGGGGGAAACCCGCTACCGGGATCAGGCGATGGAGACCATGGATTTCATGGAAAAAAACATGAAAGGAGAGGGTCTATTTCATTTTTACCACAGTTATAAAGAAGGCAATACCGGCCACCCGGCGGGCCGCGCATCGATTCCGGCATTTCTGGATGACTATGCCTACCTTATCGAAGCCTATATTCAGCTGCAGGAAATCACCGGAAACGGCGACTACCTGATTCGCGCAGAGTTGCTGGCAGATTGGGTTATACAGCATTTCAGCGAAGCCGAAACCGGCTATTTTTATTACACCCATGAAGCGCAGGACGATGTGATCGTTCGCAAGAGAGAAATATACGATGGAGCCGTTCCGTCGGGCAATGCGGTTATGGCCGCAAATTTGTTCTGTTTAGGAACGGTATTCGACCGGTCGGACTGGAAAGAGCGGGCCTTGCAAAATGTTCGGGGACTACGGGAGGTAATTAAAAGTTACCCGGGATCTTTTGGTGTTTGGGCAACTCTGTTAAATGCCGTCACGTATCAACTATATGAGATCGCACTGACGGGTAGCGAATTAGAGCAAAAACACCGTGAATTTCTGGGTAAATATGTCCCAAACCGTGTTTTTCAACTTTCGTCCGAACGCTATAAGGACCTTCCACTTTTGAGAAATAAACCGGTGGAGGGTTCGTCTCAATTTTTTCTTTGCCGGGATTATTCCTGCCAAAAGTCTGTAAAACATGTCAATGAGTTAATCCTTTTACTAAAAAACTCTTAAAAAAGCCAACCCAAACCCCCTGAAACTACAATAACACAGACCTTTCCACCGTTATTAAAACTATTGGCAAAACTTTGACTTGTTAAAAAATAATTTTATACTTGTGATAGAAGATATTCTTGGGAGATTTCCCGATGGATTATTTTTGTCCAATACCCTTTAATATTTATGAAAATGAAAAACCTGTCCTTTCTGTTGGCCCTTGCTGTGGTTGTCGCCGCACCAGGTTGTAAATCAGGTAAGTCTGGAAAAGGATTACCCGATGACGGACAATTACACGGCGTTGCCCCCGCCAGCAAGTATAACCTGAGTAAACCGCCCGGGATGGTCTACATTCCACCTGGAACATTTCACATGGGTCCAAGTGATGAAGATGTCAACTTCGCCTACACGGCTCGCAACAAACAGGTTTCCATTAATGGATTTTGGATGGATGCGACAGAAATTACCAACAATGAATATCGCCAGTTTGTAAGCTGGGTGCGCGATTCAATTGCCGCCACGCTGATGCAATACGGTAAAGAAGTAGATGGCAAATTCCAGATTGACTGGAAAAAAACGTCTACGATTAAATGGGGAGATAAAGCGACTGTAGAGAAAATCGATCAGCTGATTCTTACTCCTGAAAACCGCATCTTCGGTAAAAAAGAAATTGATCCCTCAAAACTTGTCTATCATTCTGAAACCTTTGACCTGAAAGAAGCTGCTAAGAAAGTTAATGAAGGTAAAGTGCGTTCACAGTTCATTATAAAGAGAGATATTAAAGTCTATCCCGACACCCTCGTTTGGATCCGTGACTTCTCATATTCTTACAATGAGCCAATGACCAAAAGATATTTTTCTCACCCGGCCTTTGGAAATTATCCGGTGGTTGGTGTTAACTGGAATCAGGCAACCGCGTTCTGCGAATGGAGAACCATTTATTTAAATGCGTTTTTGGATAAATCTAAAAAAGCAAATGAAAGCCCTTTCCGTTTGCCGACTGAAGCAGAGTGGGAATATGCTGCCCGCGGCGGACGTTCACAATCCATGTTTCCCTGGGGTAACTATTACCTGAGAAATAAGAAAGGCTGTTTGCTGGCGAACTTTAAACCAGGTCGTGGTAATTATCCGGAAGATGGTGCTTTTTACACAGCCCGTGCGGATGCTTACTGGCCCAATGATTTTGGTCTGTATTGCATGGCGGGTAATGTAGCTGAATGGACTTCTTCTGTATACTATGAAGGCGCTTACAATTTCCAGCATGATATGAACCCGGATATCCGTTACAATGCAAAGGATTCAGATCCTCCGCGTATGAAACGCAAGGTGATTCGTGGTGGTAGCTGGAAAGATGTTGGTTATTTCCTGCAGACGAGCACACGTACTTACGAATATCAGGATACAGCAAAATCATATATTGGATTCCGTTGTGTGATAGACCTGCCATCTTCTTTGGCTAAGCGTTAATCACCAATGAATAATCGGCTGAGCACAAATTTTTTAACTTAAACATCGTTTTGATTTTATAATAATCATTCGTAAATTTTTTCGAGACCCTTACAAAACCTATTAAAAACTTAAAATTTAAATCTATGTCAGCCGGAGTTTCTAAAACGACAGAAAAGCTTGTAAACATCATCGTCTGTATCGGCGCCGCCGTAGTAATCTTTGGGGCATGGCAGAAAATCACCCATCAACGTTTGGCCGATTTTTTCCTTACCGCAGGCTTGCTTACAGAAGCATTAATCTTTATCGTATACGCTTTCTTACCGCCTCCAGGTGGTGAAATGCACGCTCTGGCAGAAGCCCTTCCTAAACTGGCTGGTGCTGGTTCCGGTAATCCTTCTTTACAACAGATGGACAAGATGATGCAAGAAGCTGACATCACTCCGACTAACCTCGCGAAGTTGAGCGATGGTTTCAAAAAATTCGGAACAACAGTAGAAAAAATCAGTGATGTTTCCGGCGCACTTGCTGCAACCACTGACTATACAAATAAAACGAAAGAAGCGGCCATCGCGTTGGACAGCATGAAAACTGCTTATCAGGGTGCAACGGCAACGATCTCCAGCTTTAATGGTGCTGCTGAAAGCACAAAACAATTTCACGGACAGGTACAGGTCCTGACTAAGAACCTCGGTTCCCTGAATGCTTTGTATGAACTCGAATTGCAGGACAGCAACAATCACCTCAAAGCAATGAACAGCTTTTATTCGAACCTGACACAGGCTTCTGAAGCGATGAGCGGCAGTATTGCGGATGCGAAGAAAACGCAGGAACAAGTAGCCCTGCTCGCAAAAAATCTCGGCAACCTGAACCATGTATATGGTAATATGCTGAGTGCAATGCAAGGAAGATCGTAATCCAATTTCTGAAAATTATCCGGGATAACCCTGAAAAACCTTTGTTAACACATTAAATTCTCCCGCTCATGTCCTTACCTAAAGAGCCCAGGCAGAAGATGATCAATATGATGTATTTGGTGCTAACAGCTCTGCTGGCACTGAATGTATCTGCTGAAATTCTGAATGCCTTCAAAACAGTTAATCATAGTATTTCCACGTCCAATGAAGTGGTGAGTCAGAAAAATAGCCTGACGTATAAAGCCTTCGATGCAGCATTAAAAGACCAGCAAACCGCCGCCAACGCAGCGATCTGGGCTCCCAAAGCAAAACAGATCCAGAAAATTTCTTCCGACATGTATAGTACATTGAACGGAATGAAAGAGCTGCTGATCCTCGAATCACAACCCGAAGTAAAAGAAGGACAAAAAATATTCAACGATGCCAACCTCGATGCCGCTACCCGCGTGTTCGATAAGGATGGCAAAGGGAAAATATTGTTTGATTCCCTGACTGAATACAAAAAGCAAATGCTGGCTGTATTGAATCCGGCAGAATTTGCCAGCAACCCGATTCTTCAGAAAGACGTTGCAAAAGCAAAAGCTGATTTCGTAAACTCACTTCCCCTCGATCTTTCTGTTCCGGTTTCCCAAACAGGAAAAGCCGAATCAGACGACAGTGTGAAAAACTGGGTAACCAATTATTTCCACATGACACCGACGATAGCAGCGATCACGATCCTGAGTAAGTTCCAGAACGATGTAAAGAATTCTGAGTCTCAAATGGTGGATTATTGCTTCAAACAAATTGGTTCTGTGAAAGTCGTATTCGATAAATTCGAAGCCTTTGCAGGAACCAACGCAACGTATCTGATGCCCGGTGATGAACTGGATGTTACAGCAGGTATCGGTGCCTTTAGCTCTGCAGCAAAGCCTGATATTTATATTAACGGTTCGCTTCAGCCGCTGAATGAGGACGGCGTGGCAGATTATAAATCAAAAGTAGAAGGTGCAGGTGCACATACGGTTGAAGTTAAAATCGCTTATGTCAAACCAGACGGTACAAAAGAAACAAGGACTAAGATCATTAAATATGAAGTGGGTATGCCTTCCGGCGCATCTATCTTCCTTGAAAAAATGAACGTGGTGTATGTGGGTGTTGAAAACCCAATGAGAATTTCCGGTGGTAGTGTGGGTGCTGAAAAAGTGCATGTCAATTTTGCGAGTCCCGGTGCCTCCATCTCCAAGACAAGCGGTGATAATTATATTGCGAAGGCGATAACGCCCGGTATGTCTAAGATCATTGTAACAGCCAACGGTAAGAACTTTGAATTTCCGATCCGCGTTAAGAATCTGCCTTTACCAGGTGGTTTCATCGGATCTAAAAAAGGCGGTGCAATCTCTACCGCTGAATTCAAAGCAATCGGTGGTTTGATCGCACGTCTCGAAGATTCCGATTTTGAAGCACCTTTTAAAGTGGTGAGCTACAAAATTGGAGCAGAAGGCGGAAGCATCTCCGGCTATACACAGGCCAGCAACGAAGGAAATCGTTGGTCAGGTCAGGCAGCTTCCCTCGTTGGAAGAGCTTCACCGGGAACACATATCTTCTTTGATGAGATCCGAGTAATCGGACCAGATGGCAAACAACGCGAAATCGCACCGATGGTTTTTAGTCTGAAATAAAATATAATTCTGTTCCGCCACGTTGTAGTGGCGGAACTGTTTTTGTCCTTTCGTCACGATAAATTTTTAGTACATGAAGATTCGATTCATCAGATTATCCTTCCTGGCCGCAATCATTGCGCTGGCGGTGGGTACTGTACAAGCCCAGGCTCCAACTTCAAGAAAGAAGAAGAAGAGATCCACTACTTCAAAAAATACGAGCAAGAACAGTGCGGCAACAGCTGCGGTGGTTCCTCCGAAAGATTCTGTGAAACCAGTACAGGAGTTTATCGCGGATATCAAACTGGATACGCCCCGTAAATCGCTTAGAAATGATGCATCAATTGAATTGAATCTGGTAAAGGATCGTACGCCGCTCGCTTACGAACATATTCGCGAGGATGATGCCGTATATCGCCAGCGTGTATGGCGTGAACTGGATGTTCATGAAAAAATGAATTTACCTTTTGTTTATAAAGCATCGGAAGACAACGGTAACCAACGTTTCATCAATATTTTACTGAACCTGATTCATGCAGGGAATGTAACTGCCTTTGATGCATCCGTGGATGATCGTTTCACAACGCCGATGACCTTCCGCCAGATTGCCGAAAGCATGGTGGGTAAACCAAAAATTATTCAGATACCGGATATGAGCATTGATCCCGATGGATCGAAAGGTCTTACCAAAGACACAACGATTACCGAAGAGTTTAACCCCGATCAGGTAGAAAGATATATGATCAAAGAAGAGTGGGTATTCGACAAGGAGTCTTCCCGTATGTACGTAAGAATCCTGGGTATCGCACCAGAGAGGACAATTTACGAACCAGATGGTTCATTCCGCGCGGTGTTGCCGATATTCTGGGTCTATTATCCCGATCTACGGCCTTCACTTGCGAAGTATGAAGCATATAATGGTAAAAATTTTGGATCGCGGATGAGTTGGGAAGAATTGTTTGAGAGCCGTATGTTCTCCAGCAGAATTATAAAATCTACCATCGACAATCCCGGCGATAACTACATTAACGCTTATATCAAGGATCCAATTCTGGACCTGTTGGAAGGTGATAAAATCAAAGAAAAAGTTTTCAATTACGAACAGGATCTTTGGTCTTACTAGAATTCTACCAGCAATGTGCGCAGCGCGAATGCTGAATGCAAAAAATAAAACAAAACGCCCGACAGAAATGTTGGGCGTTTTGTTTTTGGCGTTCTGTGTCTTTCCCGAAGTTGGAAAACGTATTTATACGATACAGCGCTAACTTTTTGATAATGATACTGTTGATAATTATTTTCAAAATACCCTTAGAGGATCTTGTTTAATAGAATTGTTTGATTATTTTTACAACGGTTTTTCATAGGATATTGGATTTTAAAAACGGGGCTGAATTTCCATTCTGGCCCCTTTTTTTTGATTTAGATCAACGATAAAAATCAACGATATATCAACGAATTAAAACCCTTCTCCCGGCCTATTCGCTGTTTGTTTTAAGCAGTTCCGCTTCCTGTTGTAAAAAATATTCTATTATCAGTTTCGTTTTTGCAGCGCCAATGAATTGGATGAGGTCTTCTTCGGTGCTAAGTTTTACTTTTTTCACAGAATAAAATTTTCTTAATAACTGTTCGGCCGTTTGTTTTCCAATTCCCTTTATATTTTCCAGTTCATTTTTAAATGTGCCATTGCTTCTTTTATTCCGGTGAAAACTGATTCCGAAGCGATGCACTTCATCTCTTATTTTACGAATGAATTTTAAGCTTATACTATCATAAGGAAGTTTCAGCGATTGCTGATCGCTGGCAAAAAATAGTTCTTCTTCATTTTTTGCGAGTCCTACCAGTGTCAGCTGACCACGTAATCCCAATTCCTCAATACTTTCCAGTGCGGAACTCAACTGGCCCTTGCCGCCGTCGATAATTACCAACTGGGGTAGTGGGCTATTTTCCTCCTTTAATCTTTTATATCTTCTGTAAACCACTTCTTTCATCGTGGCAAAATCGTTGATGCCCTTTACCGTTTTTACATTGAAATGACGATAGTCTTTTTTACTTTCCACCCCGTCACGAAAACAAACCATCGCAGACACGGGGTAACTTCCCTGGAAATTCGAATTATCGAAACAGTCAATATGGACAGGCAGTTCCGATAACTGTAAATCGTTTTGTAACTGCTCCAACACGAGCGTTCTCTCTTCCGGCGTTTTCTTTAAAAGGTGCAGCATTTTTTTCTTCTCGGCTTCTTCGCGGTAATAATTTACATTCATCTCCGAGAGCTCCAGCAGTTTCTTTTTATCACCACCCTTGGGAACAGTAATCAGGATGCCTTCCTGCGGATATTCAATCGCAAAGGGTACGATAATTTCTGTAGCCGTACTATTGAAGGTGTCGCGCAGCTGTGCGATGGAAAATGCAAGTACCTCTGCATCGGTTTCTTCCAGAAAGGCCCTTGCTTCCGTATTATGCGTTTGTACAATCGTGCCGTTCTCAATCATCAGGTAATTGATGATGGCCCCGCTTTCATCACGGAAGATCGAGAACACATCGGCCTGAACGATATATTTATTTACAATCACCGACCGGGCCTGGTAGTTTTCAAGATGTTCTATTTTCCTTCGTACCAACTCCGCTTTCTCAAACGCCATCTGGCCTGCGGCATTTTTCATCTCCTGACGGAACTCACCGATTACCGGCCCGAGATTACCGCGCAGGATATATTTAATTTGTTTCAACCCCTCTGTATAATCGGCTTCCGACTGATACCCTTCACAGGGCCCCTTGCAATTGCCGAGATGATATTCCAGACAAACCTTAAACTTTTTTTTCGCAATATTTGCCGGTGTGAGATTTAGCTTACAGTTGCGCAAGGGCACATTCGATCTGATAAAATCGATCAGCTCGCGCACCCTGGCCACCGATGTAAAGGGACCTAGGTATTCAGATCCGTCATTGATTTTACGGCGCGTCAGAAATACGCGTGGAAAATGTTCTTTTTTGATAACGATATACGGATAGGTCTTGTCGTCTTTCAGATTGATGTTGAAACGAGGCTGATATTGTTTAATCAGCGAGTTCTCCAGCAGAAAGGCGTCCTGCTCTGAATGGACCATCGTAAACTCGATGGTGTGAATTCTCTTCACCAGCTCATAGGTCTTGTAACTGGAAAGGGTTTTATTAAAGTAAGAACTGACCCGTTTACGCAGGTTCTTAGCCTTGCCCACATACAACAACTCTTTGTTGGAACTATAGTATTTATAAATACCCGGTTCCAGCGGAATGTTCTGCGCGATTTGCTGAAAGGTTTCCTGATCCATGCCTAATCTTTGCTATCCCACACGACTTTCGTTATACTCGTGGTGGCCGTCCCCTGTGTGGGTTGATAAATATGAAGAATACTGAAATAACTGCCGGCCTTCCAGGACATTTTACGGATCTCAGCCGTGTCTTTATTACCGGCACGGACTTCCATATAAATGGAACTCATTTTATTGACTCCACCAGTTCCCGGCATGGCGAGGAAATCAACCCGCTTTAACCCGTAACCAGTATCCTTTGTTGCATAGGTGAAATTCAGCAGACTGGTCGACCGGTCGAGAAAAGAAGCTTCCTCAAATTCTTTTTCAAAAGCCGGACTATCCAGCTCTTGACGCAAAAACTCCTTCGACAGCCGATCAAATTGAGCGGTCGTCAGTATCATGGAATCGGTGGTTCCTTGTCTAATGTGATAACACTTGATCAGCTGCGGGAAGCTGTCAACCGATGCGATTTCACTTTTCAGGAAATCACCTACCGGGATGAAGTCTTTTTTAACGGTATCGGCAGCTTTTTTTTCGCCACCCCTTGTATCCGGCAAGGGAGAATGACAGGAAGCCATAAACAGAACGGGCAATACGAGCAACAAAATTCGCTTCATCCGCTAAAATTAATGCATGGGGGGAAATCTACCAGATCGTTTTAGAGAAACCGATACGGATACCGTAATTCAGCATATTCTCACTCAGCGGATAACTGTTCTTGTAAGTGGAGAAGATCTGATAGCGGATCTGGGGACCGAGTTCCCAACGGATTTTACCGATCCGGTAAGAAAGGAATAATTCGCCACCTGCATTGAGGTTCCATCGTCTGAGCGACAGCGATTCTTTTGAATAACTGCTATAATCCTCCGACAATACATATACATTCCGGTTCAGGAGGTAGCTGGGTTGTACCGTTGCGCCCAGGTGTAGTTGAATTCTTCCATTGCCTGCGAGTTTCATTTCAATACCCACCGGCAGGGAAAGCTGATAATATTTATTCTGAATCTGCTGGGGGTTCTTACGTGCGGTAAAATTATTGTTTGAATAGTTCACCAGTGAATCCGCTACATATCCCAGATAGGAGCTGAGCGTGGCGGAAGCCTGCGAGGAATTTGAGTTGTATGCTTTGATAAAATAACGGCTGTAGTTGAATTCGATACCCGCTTTCAATGAAATGTTTTTCGAGAGGCGATACAGAAAGTTTCCGCCAACATCATAGCCCATGGCCGGCGTATTGTCGATAAAGCCGTTCACGTTCGAAAAATGCACCACCATGATGGGGGAAGTCTGACTGGAAGAAGCGATCGTCTGGGCATGCATGCCACTCAGGTAATGAGTGTTGAGCGTAGGCGTTACATAGATCTCCCAGCTGAAACGGTTGGTCAGATGACCGGACTGCTGGGCAGCTGTTGCAACAGGGAGATTGGAAACTGCTTCGGGCAATCGCAGTTTCGGGAAGCTGGTTTCCAGGATCAGATTGTGTTCAGAGAGTACGAGACTGCCAGAATTTTTCTCGGCGACTGCTTTTTCTGCCGTGGCTTTCTCTTTCATCGCCTTCTCTGTTAATCCAAGATCGATTGGATGAATCGATTCGCCGGCTTCACTGCTAGTCTGAATTTTGATAGCGGCAGACTCCACTGCGCCATTCGAAGCTTTTTGTTGTTCGCTGTGGATCGCGACGGGTGAGACTGCATACGGTATAAAAGGCGCCGTTGCGTTCGCGTTCTCGTTGGCGGCTGCCGGCAGTTGCACCACAATATTGGTTACCAACTCAACGGGTTTAGCGGGCACGTTGATTTCGGCGATATTATTGGAATGAATATTATTGGTGGGGAAGAGGAGCTGTTTGCCGGCCAAAATCAATATACCGCCGATCAGGAAACTCATTCCAACTACAAATCTTCTCCGGCGTGTGTGTAAGGAGCTGTATACTTCGTTCCATACTTTATCAGAAGAATACATTTTGAATTGATCCACCTTCTCACTGAGGAGGTTTTCAAATTCATCATCGTATAAAAATCGCTCGTTCATGGTCGGAAGTTTTGGTAGGGCTTCTGCAAGCTCAAAGTATTGCTGTTAGTCGATCCGTTTTGCTCCTGACAGCCGGCATGAGATTTCGTTTTACCAGAATCTCTTCCAGCATTTGCCGGGCGCGGGTATATTGGGATCTGCTGGTGCTTTCTTCAATATCGAGCATTCCGGAAATTTCTTTATGCGAATATCCCTCGATCGCGTACAGGTTTAACACGGTACGATATCCCACGGGTAACAGGCGAATGCAATCCACAATCTGTTTAGCCTGCACGATGGAAGGAATATTCTCTTCTCTCACCAGCGCGGATCCCGCCTGAATGATGTCTACACTTTCATTAAACCGTTTGTTTTTTTTCAGGTGATTGATACAGGTATGCACGACGATCCGGCGAATCCATCCTTCGAACGCGCCTTTGCTTTGGAATGTATGTATCTGCAGAAAAACTTTTATAAAACTATCCTGCAACATATCCTCCGCGTCTTCGCGATTGTGTGCAAACCGGTAACATACTGCCAGCATTTTCGGACTATATCGATTATATAGTTCCTTCTGTGCGGAAGCATGATTTTTCAAACAGCCTTGTAAAATGGCTTCTTCGGTCATAGTAACCCCTGTTGCCCTGTAAATTAGACAATTTTCAAGTTCGAAAGCTGCACTGATAAAAAGATTGCGGGAGAATTTTAAGTTTTTTTCGGATTTTTTAATCGTATAAAAGATCGCCGGTCATCTCCGCCGGAACCCCATATCCCATCAAATGGAGCAGGGTCGGTGCAATATCACCCAGTTTACCCGGGTGCACTTCCCCATGCCATTGATTATCAATGATGAAATAAGGAACCAGGTTCAGGGAATGCGCCGTATTGGGCGACCCGTCGGGATTGAGCATATAATCCGCATTGCCATGATCGGCCGTGAGGAACACGAGGTAGTCGTTGGCCAGCGCGGCTTCCACTACCCGGCCCACACAATGGTCAACTGTTTCCACTGCTTTTACCACGGCCGGAAACACGCCCGTATGGCCCACCATATCGGCATTTGCAAAATTGAGACAAATAAAATTCGCAGACTTTTGATTAATCTCCGGAATAATCAGATTCGTTATCCCTTCGGCACTCATCTCCGGTTGCAGATCGTACGTAGCTACTTTGGGTGAAGGCACCATGAGACGTCGTTCTCCTTCGAATGGATTTTCTCGTCCACCACTGAAGAAGAATGTAACGTGCGGATATTTTTCTGTTTCCGCAATGCGGATCTGGGTAAGCATATTTTTTGCCATCACTTCACCCATCGTCATTTTTAAATCATCATTCTCAAACATCACATGGATGTTTTTGAAGTGATGATCATATTCTGTCATCGTCGTATAATCGAGCGATAATTTTTTCATCCCCTGTTCCGCGAAATCCTGCTGAGTTAATACTTCTGTTATTTCACGACAGCGATCCGTTCTGAAATTAAAACAGATCACCACATCGCCGTCTGCGATCGCACCGATGGCCCTTCCGCTGGAATCCTCGACAGCCGTGGGTTTGATGAATTCATCGGTAATTCCTGCAGAATAGCTGTTTTCAATAATTTGTAGCCCATTCCCGGCTCCACCTGGCTCTCCCTTTACGAGTGCATCATAAGCCAGCTTCACGCGCTCCCATCTTTTGTCACGGTCCATCGCATAATATCTTCCCGACACACTCGCGATTTTCCCGGTGCCGGTTTCATCTAAATGAGATTGTAAATTCTTCATGAATCCCAATCCGCTTTTCGGATCCGTATCACGGCCATCTGTAAATGCATGGATGAATACCTGTGACAAGGATTCTGTTTTGCAGCAATCAACAATTGTTTTCAAATGATTGATATGAGAATGCACGCCGCCGTCACTGACGAGACCGATCAGGTGCAAATTTTTCTTTTGTGCCTTGGCCGAACGAATGGCTTGCAGTAACACCGGATTTTTTTGAAATGAACCATCGCGGATCGCCACATTGATGCGCTGCAATTCCTGGTATACGATGCGACCGGCACCGATATTGAGATGACCCACTTCTGAATTGCCCATTTGGCCTTTGGGCAGCCCCACCAATTCACCGCAGGTAATCAGGGTGCTGTTGGGATATTTGCCATACAAACTGCCTACAAAAGGGGTTTTTGCATGCCGGATTGCGTCGGAAGTTTCCACTTTTCCTAAACCCCATCCGTCCATTATGATGAGGATTGCATTTTTTGTAGCCATTTTACTTGGAACGATTGATGTAATGCATTCAAAGTTAACGTTTGTGGGTTGTTTTTTGCGAATTTGGCCGGGCACTTTTAGTTTGGCATATTTTTAGCTCTTTCCCTCCTGAAAACAATTCTTATGAAGACTTTCAGAGGCTGGATTCTTGCGGGAATCGTCCTCAGCTTTTTTTCTTACCGGAGCTTTGACAATATGGACGCCGTTGTGCTGGCGATTCGGTCGGGCAATGTCACCCAGTTATCAGCTTATTTTGATTCACGGGTCGATATCAGTCTCCCGGAAAAATCTGACACTTACAGTAAAACCCAGGCCGAAATGGTGATCGGCGATTTCTTCAATGTGAACGAGGTGCAGAGTTTTAAAATTACGCAGCAGGGAGAAAGCAGTGGCAGTACTTTTTGCGCCGGAGTCCTGAAAACCCGTTCCGGTAATTACCGGATCACCTTATTCTTCAAACTGAAAGGCGATAAACAGTTATTGCAGGAAATACGTTTTCAGACCATTGAATAGTTGCTCTCTGCCGTAGTAAAATGATAATCAGCAAAATCTCTCCCGCCGATTTTTCAATTTTATCTCTCACTGTTCTCTTGTAGTTTTGTTCCATAATTTTAAACATTGAATAGACCCGTTGCCGATTTCGACGAACGCTTACATACGCTCGTGCTCGCAGCACTCGCAGAAGATCTTGGGCCCGGCGATCAATCCACCTTAGCCGTGATACCCGCCGACTTGCGGGGTAAAGCCATACTCAAAATAAAACAGGATGGTATTTTAGCCGGCGTGGAAATCGCAGAGAAAATATTTCAGTTGCGCGAACCCGGAACTATTTTCCAAATTCTTAAAAAAGATGGTGAACCGATGGTATCCGGTGATACTGCTTTTACCGTGGAAGCTTCCGTGCACACAATTCTCACCTGTGAGCGGCTCGTATTAAATTGTATGCAGCGCATGAGCGGCATCGCAACGCTCACGCATCAGTATGTAGAAAAAATCAGTGGGTTTAATTCACGTATTCTCGATACAAGAAAAACGACACCCGGTTTCCGATTGCTCGAAAAGGAGGCGGTGTGTATTGGCGGTGGAATGAATCACCGGTTTGGTTTATTTGATATGATCATGCTGAAGGATAACCACATCGATTATTGTGGTGGTATTGGCAAGGCATTGGATAACGCTTATGTATATGCGCAGAGATATAATCCGGAATTAAAAATAGAAGTGGAAGCACGTACCCTCGACCACGTGCGTGCCGTGCTCGCCAATGGAAAGGCGAATCGGATCATGCTGGATAATTTTAATCCGGAACAGTTGAAGCAGGCGCTGGAAATCATTCAGCATAAAATAGAGACCGAAGCGAGCGGGGGTATCAACTTGGATAATATCCGCGAATATGCCGCGACCGGTGTTGATTTTATCAGTATCGGTGCACTGATCCATCAGGCGCGGAGTGTGGATTTGAGTCTGAAAGCTGTAGAGTAATTTATATCCAAACGATCAGTGAGTTAGACTTTATATCCTTCTTTTTGCAAATAGCTGCGCACTTTCGCGGTTTGATCGCCCTGAATGAGAATTTGTCCGTCTTTGACGGCGCCCCCGGTACCGCAATATTGTTTTATTTTTTTACCCATTATTTCAAGGTCCTCTTCTTTGCCGACAAATCCAATAATGGCCGTAACGGTTTTGCCTCCGCGATGACGGGTATCTAACAGGATGCGGAGTTTTTGTCTGGTGGGAGGCAGCGTTTCAGCGGCATAAGATCCTTCGCTCTGAAAGGCGAACGCAGGATCTGTGCTGAACACAAATCCGTTTTTATCCGGGATGTTTTTCTTCACCATTTTGATCGCTTATTAATTCAGCACGGACATTTAAAAATCGACTCCCATGGCAAACTGCCAGGTCGGTGAATGTCCAAAAAAAGTATTCATCTGCCAGCCTACGTCGAGTCGAAGAAAATAACCCAGCAACGTACTACGTGCACCGAATCCGTATCCACCGGCGAACGGACCGATGCCCCCTGTTTTAATCGTTACTTCAACCGGAACAGACGGATCATTGTTCATGTAATGGGATTGCGGACGTTCAATATTTTTCAGCGGACCGGCCCATGCCGTACCCAGATCGATAAATTGCACGAGTTGGAAATTCCGGAGGAAGGCATTGTTGATCGGCTTATTCAGCAGGGTCGTAAATACCGGCAGGCGGAATTCACTGTTGATGGTGACCGCGTTATTTCCGTTCGCCACATTCTGGTTGTATCCGCGCAGGTTGAGGGCGAGTGACTGATACGCATAATTTTGCGTATGATCCGGAATGGGCGCCTGATTGGCTTTGGGAAACATCCATCCGTCCTGACCACCGAGATAATACACGATTTTCTGATTGCCCCAGGAGAAATCACCCGCGGCCCGTATGGCCCAGATAAAATTCCGGAAGATCGGATAGTAATTCCGCGCATCAAATCCGAAGTTGAACATCTTACGCCCTTCCCCGCTCGTAGTGGGCTGGTTGATCTGATAATTGAAATCTACATAGAATTTGTACCGCAGTCCGTTCATGATATTGGTCGTTTTCAATACCGTATTATCATACACGTACTCGATGTGATTGAGGAGGAAGGTTTGTTTGTCCTGCGGACCGAGTTTCAATGCCAGTGTGTCGTAGTAGGCATTGCCCGTATAACCACTGCTGCCACTGGGTTTCACAATGATCTTATCGGTGCGCACGCCGAGGCTGTAACGCAGACTGCGTACTTTGTCGAACGGATATTTTATAACGGCCTGGAAGAGGTTGGTATATTGTTTCGAATCGAAAAAATCATAAATATTGGTGGCTGTATCGACTATCGGACCGTAGGTGCCCACCTGCGTGCTGCGATAATAAACCAGCGAAAAATCGGTACGCATCTTCAGGTAATCGACCCGGGCGTACCATTCGCCACCGCCGTCAAAAAAAGATCCATTACCCGGTCTAAAAACAGCTACACTCGTTCCGCCACTTCCTGCTCCAACAGCGGTGTTGCCACCAAACAGCGGCAGCCGAAGCGCGCCCGTAAAACGAACGTCTTCAAACAAATCATACACGGCTGCTTTGAACATCGAATTAAACGCTTCGTTGCCCCCGAGTTGAATAGGCAGGGCACCGGTGAAGAGTTGATATTTATTCACCAGTACGTCGTTATTGAAACCTGCGGTGAAACTTTGCGCAGAAAACTTTAGCCGGTAGTCGAAGAGTTTCGCCTTTTTCAAAACCGGGTCCTGTTCATTCACCGACATTTTTGTAATGGATTGCGGCGTAGTGTCCTTTGGTTCTTTATCAAATTCGCTTTCGAATGCAATCGCAGGCGCCTTCAAGGTGTCCGTTTTTTTCTTCTGAAGATATTGTGTGGCCTGACCGCTCGCTACCTGAGCAACCGTGATACTCTGCTTGCGGTATTCTGTCAGGCGCGGATTAATATTGCGCTTTTTGAGTGCCGACTCATCCACTTTGAGTTTATACAAAAATTTCAGATCTCCTTCCTGGCGCACTTCACTTACCTGTCCGTTCTCACCGGCGATCTTGGTTTCTGATAAACCACTCTGGTAGTTCGTGAGGGCAAATACATAAGCCGAATCGCGGGTAATGGAGAACGTATAAATCGAATCCGGCTCTTCCTGTTTGTTGGCGCGCAGTGTGGAATCGAGTTCTGTACGATCGGGATTATGTAATATTTCCTCACCGATTTTATACACGGTGTCGATGCCCGCGCGGCTGGTCGTAAAGAAACCGGCGTAGCGATTGGCGATCCCCGTTTCATCCGAAATAAAAGTGAAATGAAAATTGTTATACTGGGTCGGAAACCAGGCACTGCCGTATTTCATATGGGTAAGCTGTGAAATCTGTTTGAATTCACTCTTGTTCCAGTTGTCGACCAGAAAAACATTATAGCGGTTGTTCGAAGGCAAAACTGTATCGCTGGTAACAGCGAATCCCGATGGGCGGTTGGATGAATAGATGATACCGGTTTTGCTGGGGAAAGAAACAAAAGAAGCGTCGCGATCATCCCAGACATCATTGGTGATCTGTTCGGTCGTTCCGCCAGGCATGTGATAGACGAAAATGTCGGACTGGCCCTTTTGCACGGCGCTCAATAAAAGAGTATTATTATCGAGCATGAATTTCATATCCTGAATCTGGTCGAACTGGTCGAGTACCGTCACCACGCGTTTATAATGAGAAACGATATCATACACAAAGAGGTGTATACTTCCCTCCTTATAATAAACTACGGCGAGCCGTGTGCCTTTGGGATCCCAGGCA
>JAYWCS010000004.1:0-2141 GCA_043780315.1 Bacteroidota bacterium
GTCGTTGCGATGGGTGTGAATTGTACTTCGCCGCAGTACGTGGAGTCTCTTATTCGCATAGCCCTGACCGCTAGTCGGCATCCGATCATCGTTTATCCCAATAAAGGGGAGATCTATGATCCCCATCATAAATGCTGGCTTCCGGGTTCAGCAGAAACGGATTTTAATCAGGATGCCGTTCGCTGGCGCAATGCAGGTGCCCGCATTATCGGAGGATGTTGCAGAACTTCGCCCGAGGATATTGCCAGATTAAAGGCAACGATATCGGTTTAATAGGAGACTCGTCGCAGTTCCCTGCTGGCGGCTATTTCGGATTCAATGGATACGTTTGTGGAATTTTTCCCGTCTTCATCGTAAATGATCAAACTATTTTCCCCGGATTTCATCCAGCATTCCGGAATGTACATACCATTGTTGTCAATTTTTTCCGGATATCTTCCCGGATTATGTGCATTTACCCATACCGAGCCGTGACCAAGCCCTTTGGTAATTACGCGGAAAATCGAACGGCTGCTGCTGTCCAGTGCAAGCAGAAAGCGGCTTCGAAAAAAGACAGGCCCTGCCTTTTGCATTGTGTCTCCAGCCGCTTCCATCCCGCTATCGTTTGTACGTCGCCGCCTTGTATTTGCAATGAATATAATCCGGGACTGTCAATTTGGATTTCCGTTCGATACCCGGCGAATACCGCGGTACGTTTAAAACGATAATAAAGGAGACGCAGATCCCTCCCCTGCTTGTTTGACCGCTGCGCCATAGTCGTACGACGAAGCATCTTCATCATTATTTGTATAGACGAAATTGCTGCCGCCGTGTGCCCTGTAGTAGTTGTATCCATTTCCTCCATTGGCGATGATTTTCCAGGTGCGGCGTTCGTATTCGCGGGCATCTTTTTCTGTTGAACTATATCCGGTAAACCAAACGCTCCAGAATTCAGTAGATAACCAGGGATTCGGTCTGTCGGGATCATAATCGATACTTATGCGAAAATATTATTTGAAAACGGGAGCAAACAAATGACAGTTTTTGAAAAAGTGTATCCGCTGATTTTGGCCGATGCCAATGCATTGTTTGAGTGAACATCCGGCACGGCCCTGATCCCCTACCTGGAAAGATTAGAGGGCGAAGTCAGGAACGAATTTATTAATGAATATAAAAAAGCTTCAAAAGAAATATGACCAATCGCCCGTATTTTATCCATTTCGAAGAATCATTATGGGAGCCCGTTTTTAATAGATTTTGCTGAACTGCAATCCCATCGTATTTTTAAACTGAGGTTCAGATATAACAAAAAAAACAAAACTCATTTATAAAATCAAACTAAAATCATGCACATTTCTTTAGCGCAGGCAGAAGCATTGGTTATTGCGGCGAAACAAAAAGCGGTTGAATTAAAGACCAAAATGAATATTTGTATCGTGGATTCAGGGAGCAATTTGGTAGCTTTTGCCCGTATGGATGGAGCCTGGATCGGTTCGGTAGATATTTCATGGAAGAAAGCAAAGACTGCCGCCTGGTTTACCATGGATACGGCGGCATTGACTTCGTTGGTTCAACCAGGTGGATCACTGTATAATATTGAACATTCCAATGGTGGATTAATTACTTTTCCAGGCGGTGTGGTTATTAAAAATGCAGCGGGTGAAGTTATTGGAGCGATTGGCGTTTCAGGAAGTACGGTAGAAAATGATCATGCGGTAGCAACTGCCGGCGCATCGGCCTTAAAATAACTAGATGTCAGTCAAAGCCAGGTTAAATGATGATCAAAAGGAAGCTTTCAAATCTCTTCAGAAATTTATAGAACATCCGGCAGCGGATACTTTTGTATTAAAAGGGTATGCGGGCACCGGGAAAACGTTCCTGATGCAATACTTTGCAAAATGGCTGGAAGAAAAGAAATATAAATTTTCATTACTGGCTTCCACCGGAAGAGCCGCTGCCGTGCTGCGCGGTAAGTCCGGACTCGCTACCAAAACGGTCCACCGGGAATTGTATCAATTCAGCAAGGTAGATGGCGCAGAGGCAGATGCAGGGGATGAACTGCCCATCGATCAGCTGGGTCAGATGACGTTATTGTTTTCGTTACGTGCGCCCGATGAAGCCCGGCGCATTTATATCGTGGATGAATCTTCGATGCTGACCAA
>JAYWCS010000005.1:0-17624 GCA_043780315.1 Bacteroidota bacterium
GCTGATTGCAAATTTTAACCGCTCTGCCCAAATTGGATCGCTGTTTCCAGGACTCTATAATTTCATGCTGACGAATTCCTTTACTGGTAAACTGATCAAACAAATTTCCGGTTTTGCAACACAACGTTCGATGCCGGTGTTGTCCAAAGTCAGCCTATTGAAATGGTATCATAAAAGAAATTTGAAAACGGAAAAGAATCCGTCAAAAAGAACCGTTTACTTTTTTTCTGATGAATTCACCAACTATAACGACACAGAAACCGGCATCAAAGCCCTTCTCTTACTGGAAAAACTGGGATATGAAGTTATTATTCCAAAACATGTAGAAAGTGGGCGAGCCTGGTTATCCAAAGGTTTATTGAGAGATGCAAAAAAAATTGCCAATAAAAATATTTCACTGCTCAAAAATCTGGTCAACAAAGAAAATCCTTTACTCGGCGTGGAGCCCAGCGCGATTCTGACATTCCGTGATGAATATATTGATCTGGCCGATGACGAACAACTGGATGCTGCGAAAGAACTGGCAAAAAATGTATTCATGATTGATGAATTCATCGCTGCAGAAATAAAATTGGGCCACCTGAATAAAAATCTTTTTACAAAAGAAGCCCGCCTGATTAAACTACATGGACACTGCCAGCAAAAAGCGTTGTCTGCAGTATCTCATTCCGTGACGATGCTTTCCCTGCCAGAAAATTACCGGGTTGAAACCATCCCCTCCGGATGTTGTGGCATGGCCGGCTCCTTCGGATATGAAAAAGAACACTATCAACTGTCTATGCAGATCGGGGAACTGGTTTTACTGCCGGCCGTTCGAAACCAACCCGACGATGTAATCATTGCCGCACCGGGCACCAGTTGCCGCCATCAGATCAAAGATGGCGTCGGAAAAAAAGCATACCACCCGGTTGAAATTCTCTATGATGCACTTTTATAATATGACGTCCTTATCTTTAGAAGCCTTGATTATTTGCCAACCCCCGTTCAATGATCGTTCATAAATGAAAAATGTTTTTATCCCTGATTAATTAAATAAATTACAGGGATCAATTCATTAAAATGCATCAATATGAACTCACGCCGGCAATTTCTGCAGAGAATTAGTGGCTCTGCACTCGCACTGACTATTTTACCCGCAGCGCTGAATGCCAAACCCGAAGAATTTTACGAAGGTCCCGTTTTGCGCGTCGCCATCATGGGCTTAGGAGGTTATGGCGGAATGGTGGCAGAAGCCATGCTAAGCTGTAAGAAAGCGAAACTGGTGGGGTTGATCAGCGGCACACCCTCGAAGATCAAAACCTGGCAGGCAAAATATCATATCCCCGAAAAAAACTGTTACAACTACGAAAATTTCGATGCGATTAAAAATAATCCAGACATCGATGCGGTATACATAATCACCCCCAATGCCCTCCACCATGATCAGGTTATCCGGGTCGCCAAGGCCGGCAAACACGTAATCTGTGAAAAACCAATGTGCATCAGCGTTCCGGAAGCAGAAGAAATGATTGAAGCATGTAAAAAAGCGAATGTAAAACTGCTGGTGGGTTACCGAATGCATTTTGAACCCCATACACTGGAAATTATCCGCATGCGAAATGCCGGTGAATTCGGAAAAATAACTTTTTTTCAGGGCTTGACAGGTTTCACCATTGGGGATCCCAATCAATGGCGACTCAATCCGGTTCTATCCGGTGGCGGTTCCATGATGGATATTGGAATTTACTCCGTGAACGGCGCCCGTTATATGGTAGGCGAAGAACCTATCTGGGTAACAGCGGTCGAGACAAAAACCGACTCTGTAAAATTTCGGGAGGGTGTAGATGAAACCATTCAGTTCCAGCTCGGTTTCCCCAGCGGGGCAGTTGCTTCCTGTCTCTCTACCTATTCTATGAACGCGCTCGATCGCTTCTTTCTGGATGGCCTCGATGGATTTGCAGAATTACATCCGGCCACCAGTTATGACCCTACAAAAGCATGGACCAATAAAGGTCCGGTGAATGCACCCGAAGTAATTCATCAGGCATTGCAAATGGATGAAATGGCGGGGATTATTTTTCAAGGAAAAAAACCGATCGTCCCCGTCGATGGGGAAGAGGGATTGAAAGACATGAAAGTGATCGCAGCAATTTATGAAGCAGCTAAAACCGGAAAAAAAATCGAATTGAAATTAGTTTAGATCGAGACAAAAGTTTTGCAAATCGTTACGAAAGAAAAAAACCGTCGTTTCCCTAAGGGTTAATACCTATCCCAACATCATCCGCCATCATTTTTTATTAAAAAAAGCGTTAACGGTTATATCGCATAGAATCAGCGATGATTTAAGTAATTTTGCAAACTTTTAAAATCAATGAAAACCTATTTTCGCCTGCTTTCCTTTGCAAGACCAATCGGGAAATTCGCTATTCCCTATCTGATTTTCACCATCCTGACGGTGGTATTCAGCACCCTGAATCTGGCGCTCATTGCCCCTTTGCTGGCTACGCTATTCAATCATACCGGCCCGCAGGTTTTACCTCCCAAGCCCGTCAGCTATTTAGAAATATTCAAGGTATTCAACTATTACGCGATCTATTTTAATATTAAATATGGTGTATACGGAACCCTGAAATTTGTTTGCCTGGTGATCGTCTCTTCCGTTTTTTTAGGCAATCTCTTCAGATACTTTTCCGAAAGAACAATGGAAAATCTCCGTATCCATACGTTGTTAAATCTGCGGCGGGCGGTGTTTAACAACGTGATGACACTGGACCTGGGATATTTTAATAATGAAAGAAAGGGCGATATCATTTCTAAAGTAGCATCCGATGTGCAGGTCGTTCAATATTCGGTGACCGGAACCTTACAGGTTGTTTTTAAAGAGCCGCTGACTCTTATTGCCTACCTGGTGATGTTATTCGTTATTTCTTATAAGCTGACCCTGGTGTCTATGCTGATTATTCCTTTTTCGGCATTTATTATTTCGAGACTCGTAAAAAAATTAAAGAAACAGGCGCAGGCATCACATATCTCTTATGGCATTATGATCAGCTATCTGGATGAAGCGCTGAATGGCATGCGGATTATCAAAGCCTTTAATGCCGTGGGTTTTATCACCAAACGCTTCGACGATGAAAATATCCATTTCTCAAAAATTATCAAATCGATGGCCAGACGACAGCAACTGGCATCTCCCATATCCGAGTTTTTAGGTATCCTCATGGTTGCCGGAATTGTTCTCTATGGCGGATCGCTGGTGCTTTCGAATGATGGCCGTTTGAGCGGGGCCAGTTTTATCGTCTATATCGCCCTGTTCTCACAAATTCTACGGCCCGCAAAGGCTATTTCAGATTCATTTGCCGGTATTCATTCCGGCGTTACGGCCGGCGAACGGGTGCTCGCCCTGATCGATGAAAAACCGAGTATCTGCGATGCTCCGGACGCAGTGGACATCAAGGATTTTCGTGAAAATCTTCGTTTTGAAAATATTTCGTTCTCCTATACCAATCGAACCGTGCTCAATAACATATCCTTTACCGTTCAAAAAGGTCAGTCCGTCGCCGTGGTCGGCCCTTCCGGTGGGGGGAAATCCACCCTGATGGATCTCATACCCCGTTTTATCGACCCCAACGACGGTACAATACAAATAGATGGTGTGAACACACGTTTTGTTAAAATTGACTCGCTGCGATCCCTGATGGGCATCGTCAATCAGGATTCGATCCTCTATAATGCAAGCATATTTGCCAATATTGCCTTTGGGCGACCTCAAAGTACCCAGGCGGAAGTGGAAGCGGCAGCTAAAATAGCCAATGCCCACGAATTTATTTTAGCGATGCCAGAACAATATCAAAGCAATATTGGCGATAAAGGAGTGAAGCTTTCCGGTGGACAACGACAACGTGTATGTATTGCCCGGGCTGTTTTGACAAATCCGCCAATAATGTTACTCGATGAAGCAACGTCTGCCCTCGATACGGAGTCTGAGAAACTAGTACAAGGTGCTTTAAACAACCTGATGAAAAACCGAACCTCCCTGATTATCGCTCACCGGCTGAGTACCATACAGAATGCGGATCATATTCTGGTTTTGGAGAATGGCCGGATTGCTGAAGAGGGTAGTCATGAAGTGCTGGTGAATAATAACGGATTATATAAGAAACTGATTGATATGCAGACTTTTATAACAAAATAAAAGTCCCGTTTTAAACTTTAATATGAAAAACGACAACCTTACAATAGGGATTCTGGTGTCTACCTATAACTGGCCCCAGGCCCTCGAAAGTATCTTATTAAGTATTCTCCGTCAGTCCCTTCTACCGGACGAAATTCTCATCGCCGATGATGGTTCGGGCAAAGAAACAAGTTCGGTAATTAACAAATATGCCCGCATCCTCAACATCCCCATAAAATACGTATGGCATGAGGATATTGGATTTCGGAAATCAACTATTTTAAATAAGGCAATGAAATTGGCTGAAGCGGATTATATAATCCAGATTGACGGAGATATTATTCTGCATAAAAATTTCATTGAAGATCACGCGAAACATGCCCGGGAGAAAAGTTTTGTGCAAGGCTGCCGGACCATTCTAGACCAGCAGAAAACATTAGAAGTTATTGGTAAAAGCCGTTTTGACTTTTCATTTCTTTCAAAAGGAATTAAAAACCGTCTCAATGCCATCCGTTTCCCGATGTTTTCATCGCTCATTAAATCGGACCCGGAGGTTTCGCGCAACATTAAGGCTTGTAATATCGCTTTCTGGCGGGCCGACTATATTGCAGTGAACGGATATGATAATCATTTCAACGGCTGGGGTTGGGAGGATGATGAATTTGCCGCCCGCCTGATTCATTCCGGTGTACTAAAACGCCGCCTGAAACTGGCAGCCGTTTGTTATCACCTCAATCACGGGCATCACTCCCGGAGTGACATAGAAAGAAATCGGCAACGTTACGAGAATACCATCTCCGAGAAGTCTAAATCCTGCGTAAACGGTCTGGCACAGGTTTAAATGAATTTTTTCCATAACATCCACACCAGAAGTGGATATAGAATCCATTTGATGACCTTATGGGTATTACTACGGTAAAAGAATATTTTGTTCTGCCGCCCGTTGTCATGAAATCTTTCCCCAATCCCGGCGAGTCTCTTTCTGGAAAGATTCCCCACAATAATTCCGGTTTCATACACAAACCGCATGGCAAGGATATAAATTATTATTGGGAGATTCCACTTGCCCGATCTTTTAATGGTCTGACAGCCGGAAGCAATCATTTCAATGATTACTATTCCTAAAATAAAAAGTATTCCGGCCGTTCCATAACGCGGATTAATCAGCGTTGAGACCATCAGCAATGGGATCGCGAGCAATATCGTTTCCGGCGTATTTAAAAAATCCCGGTAAGCATACCGGGGATTTAATTCCGGAAGAAAACTATTGCCCAGCCCATACCGGAATGGTCTTTTAAAATCCGGCGCGCCGTTATTCCACCAGGGATGGTATACCACCGCTTCGGGCAACGTTTTATAATTTTGAAAACTATTTTTCTCCCGGATTCGCAAAAACAAATCGACGTCCTCGCCACCACCCGCTCTTGGATACACCAACGAAAAGCGTTCTCCCTGCATGGCTTTCCTTTTTAGCATGAAATTCGCAGTGGCTCCCCATGCAAAGGATTTTTTTCTTTCTGCAATACCAAAAATATCCATCGAGCCACTGATTTTGATAGCCTTACAAAAATCGGATACCGGCATTGGAAAAGACACCAGCCCTATAAAACCGATTTCATCGGGAAAATCCATTGCCGCCCGGGCATAAATACTTAGCAACTGATCGGGAACGTTCAGATCGTCGTCCAGAAAAAGTATCCAATCTCCCCTGCCCGCGTCTACCCCGCGATTGCGTGTAAAGGACGCGCCTGCATTTTTTTCATTTACCAGTAGAAAGATGGATTGATGATCTACCAATCGAAGAATCGATTCCGGTATATGTGCCCCCGGATGATCTACAATCAGATAAAAAATCAGCTTCGCAAACGATGGCGGGGTCTGCGTCAAAACCGGCAGGAGATTGCTCTCATTGAGCCGGTAACTGGGAATGATCACATCAATACTTACCATCAACATTGACTAGTTTTGATTTCTTCCCGGAAATAATATAATCGCAGCATGAATCTTTTCTTTAGCATCTGTTCAAATAATTACCTCGCTCAGGCGACCGTTTTGAGAAATTCGATAAAAAAATTCAATCCGGAAATTCCCTTCTTTTTATTCCTCTGTGATCAGAAAATACAGGGCATGAACTATTCCCCAATCGCAGATGAAGTCATTGAACTGGAAAGTATTGAGCCCGACTTTAACCGATTGGCGCTAAAATACAACATCATTGAGTTAAACACCTGCCTGAAGCCCCGCGCGTTTGAATATTTGTTTTTAGAAAGAAAATGTCAACAGGCCGTTTATCTGGATCCGGATATTCAATTATTTCATTCGCTGGCAAATTTGTTTACCGACTATCCAACAATGAATATTTTACTAACCCCCCATATCTATACCCCCATTCCGGATGACGGAAAAACACCTGCGGAGCAGTCTTTTCTAATCTTTGGGATTTACAATCTGGGCTTTATCAGCGTCCGGCATGCAGAAGAATCGATGGCCTGCCTCGCCTGGTGGAAAAACCGTACCTATACCCTCGGATATATAGATACCTACAAAGGACTTTTCGTGGATCAACTACCGATGAACCAGGCACCGTTGTTTTTCAAAAATATATACCTGCTGCAGGATTTGGGTATGAATATGGCGCCATGGAATTTACATGAACGCGTACTCGATTTTCGGGAGGCACGTTATTTTGTTAATCAGTCAGAGCCCCTGAAATGCTATCATTTCAGCTCCTTTAAAACCGGGCGAACTGAATTGCCCCTGCATCATTACAATCGATTCCGGCTCGACGAGCGTAGGGATTTACAAAAGATTTACACGAACTATCAGGAGGAAATTTTAGCAGCCGGCTATAAAGAGTTCAGCGCTATAAAAAATTCATATGAAAGCACGCGAAAACATCATTTAAGCAAAATAAAAAAACGACAATGGATTAAAAAAATTCTCCCCTCAACTTTTTTTTATAGTTTTTGAAACGCCATCTCCAGTAAACAAACAAACCCATCGATCCTTTGATCAGCCATGGTTTATCCTGTTCGAATAATAAATCCTTTCCAGCCGAGGAGAAGCCCGTCATATTATACAGCGCAATTGGAATGGGGAAAAACCGACGTTTAAAATCCGTATCGCCCCAAACCTGCATATTCAACGCATAATCTGCAAATATCCGATACCGGAGATTATACTGATATTTTACAAATACGGAAGCCGGATAGATAATCACCTGATGGTTCAGACAATATTTTGCCATTTTATACCGGTTGAAACGTCCCCCGATTAAAATATAATCCGGTCGTTTGCCCGGTAGAAAATAAGCCTTCGGAAGTCCGTAGTACACCGTGGTATCCAATAATAAATGGCCGGCCATCTCACTGAAGCCCGGCAGAAGTTTATCATCCGACCCCAGAAAATAAAGCCAGCGTCCTCGGGCCCGGCGGATGCCTTTATTGAGTGCATCATAGATGCCCTGATCCGGTTCACTTTTCCAACTCAATCCGGGATGATTAAATTCCTGCAGGATGGCAATTGTTTGGTCGGTACTGCCTGCGTCCACTACCACAATCTCTATCCCCTGGCAGGTTTGCGCAGCGATTGAGGCCAGACAGGCGGGCAGGTGCTCCCCGGCCTGATAAGTGGCAATGACAATACTGATTAAAAAATCTTTTTTTACTCCCGGGCCCATTCGGTTTTCAATAAGTTGACTGCAAATTAAAAAAACTTATTTTTACTCTTATCGACATGATTTCCATTCCTTATATCGTTCAATCTCCTGTACTTTTTTTGGTCTTTAACCGGCCCGACAGCACGCGTCGCGTTTTTCAGGAGATCAGATCGGTTAAACCCGGCAAGCTCTATATCGCGGCAGACGGCCCGAGAAAAAATAATGCATCTGATAAAAATTTATGTGCCGAAGTCAGACAGATTTTTTCCGGTATCGACTGGCCCTGCCAGGTGGTTACCCTTTTCCATGATCAAAATAAAGGCTGTAAAATAGCTGTTTCCGATGCCATTGACTGGTTTTTTAATCAGGAGGAAGAAGGTATTATCCTGGAAGATGATTGTTTACCCGGCACCGGATTTTTTTATTTCTGCGATATAATGCTGGAAAAATACAGAGAGAATAGCCCCGTCTATTCTATTACCGGAACGAATCTCCAAAAGGGAGTGATACGCGGCGGGGCTAGTTACTATTTTTCAAATTATAGTAATATATGGGGCTGGGCCAGCTGGAAAAGAGTATGGAGATTATACAATCGGGATCTTCAGCAATACAATGAAAACGGTATCCGGGAAAAACTCGGAGAAATCATGTCTGATCCGAATCTGATCGAACACTGGATGGAGGTTTTTATTCAATTGAAAGCAGGCAAAATTGACACCTGGGATTATCAGTTAAATTTTCTCTTTTTCAATGACCAGGCCTTATGTGTCACGCCAAATGTTAACCTGGTCAGCAATATCGGTTTTGGGTCAAAGGCAACCCACACGATTCAACTTCAGGATCACAATGCGAATCTGCCCACGGGCGAATTGATAAACATAACACATCCAGAATATATTGCAGCCGACAAAGAAGCGGATTATTTTTTTCAGAATATAGAATTTAAACTGGACGAGAAACGCCTGAAAATGCAAAAAGATAAACTATTGCGCAGGCGCTTCAAAAGATGGGTTCGTTCTTTACTCAGAAAAGTAAAAAGTTCATGATGCAACCGCCAAATGATATCGACTACAGCATCGTAATTTGTACGTATAATCCGGATCAGCGCATCCTGACCCGGTGCCTCCGGGCTATTTCACAACTCGAAACCACTGGCTTGCGGATAGAAATTTTTCTGGTAGACAATAACAGCAACATTGCATTAAAAGATCAATCCTATATTCAAGAATTTGAACAGAAAATACCCTTGATGAAAATTCTTTTGGTAGAAAAACAGGGCGTTCAATATGCCCGGTTGGCCGCCATCGAACAATCGAACGGGAAATATATCCTGTATATAGACTATGACAATGAACCGGCTGCAGATTACATTCAACAGTTAAAAAAATTAAACGATGCCTATCCGGAAGTAGCCGCCTGGGGACCCGGAGAAGTTAGCGTCGATTTCATCGACGGTATTGAAAAATCGATCGAATCCTATGCCCGGGGCTCCTTTCAGGAAAGACATGATAATGCAATCTGCTTCGATAATCAGCCGGACTGGCAAAATTGTTATCCTTTTGGAACCGGCCTGTGTACATTTAGCGTGGTATTGAAAGACTATCTCCGACTGGCCAACGAAGGACGGTTTACATTATCGGGTCGAAAAGGAAACAGCTTAAGCAGCGGCGAAGACACGCAGATGGTGTTACTCTGTATCCGTAATGGTTTTTTTGCCGGCGTATCCCCGACATTGAAATTAAAGCACCTCATTCCCAATGCCCGAGCCAATAGTTCGTATTTGAATCGTCTCGGCTTTGGCACCAGTTATTGTTATCATACCTGTCTGTTACAGGTTTTTCCTGAAAGAGAAAGCCTCCTGCAGAAAAACCTCCTCTCCCCATCCAGCTTCACCAGAAAATCATTTCGGAGATTGCTGGATTCGCGGTTCGGAAAAAAAAATCCTGAAACCTTTCAATTGGTCCACTTTATAGGTTTACATGCGGGCAGTTACGCTGCGCTGCAGAAACCAATTCCAACTTTTATTATCTGGCTGATTAAATATTTAAAGGCCGGATGAATCATCCCCACCATATAAATATGAATGGTCAGAGCCAACCCGGTCTCTCCGTGATTATATGCTGTTATAACAGCGCGCTCCGCTTACCGGAAACCTTGAAACATCTGGCTAATCAGGTTGTGCCGGAGGAGATCGCATGGGAAATTTTGCTGATCGACAACGCATCAACGGACCACACCGCAATGCTTGCCCTCGAAATATGGAATCAATTAAAACCCGGATCTACCCGGTTACGCGTATTGCAGGAGCCGAGGGCAGGACAAATGTTCGCGCGTATACACGGTGCGAAAGCAGCGCGGCATGATCTCTTGATTTTTTGTGATGATGATAATTGGCTCGGAGATCAGTATGTTTATTATGCCAACAAAATAATACGGGAAAATGATCAAATAGGTGCAGCAGGAGGTCAAAATAAACCGACAACCGATGCCGATCAATATCCTGAATGGTTTGAAATGTACAAAGACAAATACGCATTGGGCATACCTGCGGAAGCCTCCGGAGACGTAACCCGGCGAGGATTTGTGCTCGGTGCCGGTCTACTCACGCAAACTGCCCTATTCCTTGAAGTGTATGCCGAAAAGTATCCTTCTCTTTTGAAAGGACGAAATGGAGAAAACCTCAGCACCGGCGACGATTTCGAATATTGCAAACGATTGATTTTACGCGGATACCATCTCTATTATTCGGAAAACCTAAAACTTATACACTTTATACCGAAAGAACGACTGAGCGTGAATTACAGGGATCGACTCATGCAGGGCATTCAGGAGGCCGGCAGGGTATTAAATGAATATGATTTGGCTATTCGGGTCGTATGTCGTTTTAAAAACAAAAGCAGAACCCGTTTGCTTTTATTAACACCCTTCCGAATTGCATTGTGCAGGCTGGGGTTATCTAAAAGAGTTTTAATAGATGAGGAAAGAACACTTTTTTATTTGTCGCCGTTCCAATCAAATAAAAATTCTGTCCGCAATAAAATAAAAGATTTTATTTACAGGAGATAAAAAAGTTCATTATTACACTATGCAGTCATCGAAAAAAGATTCGGAGAAAACCCGATTCAAAATATTTTCCTTTTATAATCAGGAGGTGAACCCAAAAGTGCCGGTGTATCAAAAGGCCGTATTCCGGCACTTTGGATTCCCGATAGAGCATGTAACGAACGAATCGTTTAGTCACGGTGATTTCCTGAATTATATATGCCGCCAGACGACCGACGCAGATTACCTGATCGTATTTGATATTGACTGTATTCCCACAAATAAAAAGTGGCTTAAATATCTGATGGACGATTTGCGAAAACCAAACACGCTGGTGGGTGCCGCACAAACCGCCAATCATTTAAGATCGGGCAGGAACCTCTATATATCTCCTTTCTTTTTCGGTATTTCCACCGCTTATCTGAAAGAACTGCATTATCCCGATATGAGGATGAGCGAGCAATTAAATAAATCGAACGAAGAACCGGATGCGGTGGATGCCGGTCAGCATTTGTCTGAAGTGATCACGGAGCATGGCGGAAACCTGGTATACTGGTGGCCTACTCATATCGAGGACGAGAAATGGCCGCTCTTTGATCCCCGGCATCCCGTATTTGGATTAGGAACAACATACCGAGATAGTGTTTATCATGCCTTTTACTCGAGAAGCAATTTATCCAACCGTTTCATTGATAAATGCAAATACATTCTGGCTAATGATTACCGTCGTTTTTTTATTTACCTGCTGGCGCAGATAAAAACCATTCAGCGGTCTGCCGGATCCCTTCTTCATAAGATGTCGGTTTAAAGTGAAAAGTGTTTTCGAATTTTGAAGAATCAAAAATGTAGGAGAACTTATTTTGATAAGTCATCTCGCCCAATTCTTTCATGAATGGATTAAACCAGCCAACCACCGTTAGAAGCCAGGCCGGCAGCAACTGCACTTTACTGCTGCCTTTCATATATTTTGCTGCGATGGCAATAAATTCGGATCCGTTGAGAGCGGGCAGCGCACTCGGTAAATGCCATGTTTGTCCATAAGCGGTATCAGTTGTCGCCAATATATATAAAGCTTTTGCTGCGTCCGGTGTGTAGGTCATTGAATGGGGCTGATGGGCATCGATGAACCACTGGGCCGTTTTGCCTTTTTTCAGTCTGTCCATGATCATAATTCCTACCGCACTTTTATCGGTGCAACGGGGTCCGTAAAAATCAGCGGCTTTGGCGATGATCGCTTTCAAACTGCCCTCCTTCATTTCCTGCAGTAGCATCTCATCTATTTCCGCACGCACTTTTCCCTTTTCACTGCAGGGATTAAACGGCTTGGTTTCGGTCATATTTCCTTCTACCTGACCATACATATACACATTATCAAAGAATACCAGCTTAGCACCGGCTGCCTTACAGGCGTCGATCGTATTGCGCATAATCACCGGCCAGCTGGAGCGCCATACTTTTATTTCGTAGGGAAGACCGACAAGCAAATAAACAATGTCAGCGCCTTTGACTGCCTGAAAAACCTGCTCCCGGTTCAACATATCTGCCGAAAAAGTTTCTGCGCCGGGAACGGGCTTCGGATTTCGGGACACTAAGCGGATCGTTTCACCGGCTGATTGAAGTATCGGCAGGAGCTCTGTCGCAATGGTGCCGTTGGCGCCGAGAATTATATGATTGGCCATAAAATGAATTTTTATACCCTAAATTTAGGAGCTCTTCGCGATTATAACACATTAAACAATAGGTGCTCTATCCGGATCATGATTCCATTGGATGCTGATCTTTGCATATTGCTATACATTTCAAATTTATAGCCGATATCCAACCGTGTTTGACTATTAAAAATAAACTGAACGGCCGGTGCGATATCAATAAAAGATTTATCAGTTCCCAGCAGATGCTGGCCCAACACTTCCAGCATGAGATTCATATTCGTTTGCTTATAATTCAGATATCTTTTGGGAAGAATCAACCGGCCGGTTGAAATACTATAGGTTACCGCTTGATCAGGCTGTGAAAAAGGAAATTTATTATCGGGTCCATTATTGAAAGCCTGGACAAAACCAATCGTGAAAGAGATAGCTTGTTTATGTAAAAGTTGCGTGGCAATCAATCCGGCTGCGTAGCCGGTATTGTTTCGGGCCAGGTCAATTTCTTCCTGAAAAATAGCGGAACCATTTAAACTCACTCTGCCAAAAGCTGCCAACCGGAAATGTTTGTTTACACCATCCGCGGTGTATAACCTGTATTTCACATAGCTTCCGAGCCCGACCCCATGGAAAAAACCATTTTGATTCGTAAAAAATCCATCCAGGTGAATCATCAGATTTTTATTCGCGCCCCACATCAGCTCCGGTAGAAATTGAACATTCATTCGAGCATTTGCCCGATCGTACATCAGCCAGTTACTCGCCCGCAAACCGATGGATTTCGACGGCATGTTGCTGGCAGGCTCAGTAAAGACAAATAGTTCCTGCGCGTTTCCTTTTTGACTAAACAAAAAGGAAACTAGCAGGAAACCAATAGCGGGAATTGAAATTTTCATCTTATGATTGCGGTAGTGTAACATGAAATACCTTATTCACTCCGTCTGTACCTAACCTTGTTTCATAAGAACCCGGATATTTCTTGCGATTTTTTTCTAACAAATAATCTTTGTCCAGAATCAATAAACGTTGATCGCCATTTAGTGTTTGATGGGAGACATCTACAAAATGCAAAACGAAATCGTCGTATTTGATTGATGAATCAGCACCAATTTCTACATTTTTAAATCTGGCGTTGATTTCCATCCAGGCCACAGAAAAACCTGCGTCTTTCACAGCCTTTTTCAGTGCTTCCAAAGAAATTTTTGTTGGATCGCTGAATTGGACATGATAACTGGAATGTTCGATATCTTCTTCCACCTTACCGATCGCGGGTACCTTCTGCAGGGATTTGTAAATAGCACGGCTGCACATACTGCAGGTAAGTCCGCTAGCCTGTAGTGAAACAGACTGAATTTGTGCCCCCGCAGACCCAGTAATCAACAATAAAAACACAATGAATAAATTTTTCATATTATTTTATTTAGCGGCTGTAATTTTTTTGCGGTCGTACTGACAGCATTCGTCCAGATTTTTATACGCCTTATCGTCTGCTTTAAATTTTTCCGTATCATAACCGGCCGCAGCGATACTTTTCTGTATGCTGACATCGGATGCTTTCGCCGGATCATAGCTGACTACCAGCATTTTACTGGTCTTATTCCAATCGGCAACATTTGCACCGGCGGCGAGTGCAGCGGTTTCAATATGTTTTTTGCAAGAGCCGCAGTTTCCCCAAACTTTAATGGTTTCTTTTTGAACCGTTTGCGCAAAACAAGAAGCTGAAACAAACAGCAGGACAACAGCGGTGAGAACGCGAATAGATTTCATGATAAATAGTTTTAAAATAATGATTGATGAATTAAAAAAGGTTTAGCACTTTTATGATAATACCATCAGTGCTTCCGTGACAGAAAGCATGAAGGCCCAACAGACTGTCAGGCGAAAAAAGAAAGAGGTGTATTAAATGCGAACGTTGCAGTTACGCAAAAAGAGGGGTAAACTGTCCATAGCAGGGGGCGCATGGGCCTTTGGACAGGTTAAAGCAAATGCATATAATTGCACAGCCGGCAATGATTGAAAAGCATTTACTGCATCAGCGGCAAGAACTTTTACAAACAACAGTTCTAACGGTGCAGACTTATGATCCGTGTTGGTTTTTATCTGTTTCGTTTCATCTTTACAGCAATTTTCACTGGTAGATAAACGCTTCGAATCCATGGATTTTTTCATCATTCCGCAGAAACCACAATGATTTGATCCATGATCCAAGAGACTCCAGGAGATCAATTTTCCCATGCAATAATGCAGGTGAATCGTCGCCCCCATGGATGTAGAGAGATACAAAAAAGCCAATATGGATACAAAAAACTTTTTCATGACAACTGAAAAGAACAATTTTTTCTAGATGTTTCTTAGCAAAACTAGATATTAAACGCCGAAAGAGGTAATAAAGTTTTGATAAATGTGGGAATTTTTAAACGGTTTTTGATTCTTTAATCCAACCGCTAGTTTTTTCTGCGCGCGATCCAGAGGGAATCATATTGCCGGTAAAAAGAAAAGCGTGGATCCTTCATGACCTGCTGTTGGATTACATGGGTCGGACCTAAATGCGGCTTATCTGCATAATAATCATGGAATGCCAGAAACCCGCCTGCAACGATTTTATCCGCGTAAAGGTTATAATCGCTCAAACACCCTTCTATCGAATGATCACCATCGATAAACAAGGCATTGATATTAGAAAATAGGTGGCTGAGTTGTTTTGAATACCCTTTGCGCATTTGTATTTTGGTAATCACCCCGAGTCTTTTCATATTGGATAAAAAGATCTCAGATAAATCTTTTTCTTCTTTTTTTTCGGCATATTCCTGGCTACTATCCTTGTCCTTTCCCGCGTCCCCGTTAAACGGATCGATTGCATACACGAATCCGGTGTGTAGTCCGCTGGCCAAACAATACGTGCTTTTGCCCTGCCAGCTGCCAATCTGCACAATACCGGCGTATTCACATAAGGAAGCTGCCATTTGGTATAAGCCCAACGCTTCCCGGTCTGACAGCCATCCATCAATTTGTCGAAAAGAAGCAATCTGACGCAATATTGATTTTTCTCTGAAATGCTTGAACAACATGGCGATAAAAATACAAAATTTCAGGTAAAAGACCGGATGATGTTAAAATCGAGCCGGCATCACGCACGTGTTTAGGTCAACATCTAAATCATCTCCGCGATTCCGGCTAAATAAATTATTATCGGTTTTAAATTATTTCAGTTATTGGTTCGTCTACCTGATTATACTATGTTGCAGGCAAAAACGAAACAAGCGCAGATGACCCAGTCAAAATCAAATACCAATACAGCGCTGTAAAAGACTATAGCAGGCGGCTGAATGGATAGATATTTTGCCGGATGATCGGGCCAACCCCGAAACCATCTATTTACGGAATCTTTTCCAGGAAACATTAAAAGAAGCACTGGATGAACTTCCGGGAGAACAAAAACAGGCTTTTGTATTGAATAATGGGAACCTTAAATCCCCCGTTATTATTTATGTAGTTTCACATCGCATTTATTAACGGCATCTTTCAATATTCAGTAGCTTTAAAGATGGCTTTTCTACAACGGATAAACATATTTACTCTTCTCCGTGAGGCCTTTATTGAATTAAAAAAAAACGATCCGCTGCGATTAGCGGGGGCAACGGCTTTCTTTACCACCTTCGCTTTGCCTGCAGTGCTCATCATCCTCATTCAGGTTTTCGGTCTGATTCTCAATCCAAGGTATATGTCCAGGCAGTTATTTAAAAATCTTGCTGAAACCGTTGGCCAAAATACAGCCGGCGAACTCCATAAAACACTTTTTAATGTACGTCACCTCTTTCGCAACTGGTATGAAGCCATACTGGGATTTCTTTTTTTAATTTTCGTTGCGACCACTTTATTAAAAGTTATAAAAGATTCTTTAAATCAATTGTGGAACATTAAAGTTGAACGCCCGGCATCACTCGCGCAAGGTTTATTAAACCGCGCCAAATCATTCATGGTCATACTTTTCGCCGGGGTACTATTTATGGTGGTACTGCTCACCGAAAGCGGGATGCATATTTTGTATCATCCCCCAAATCAACAGTTCTGGGGCGATGGACCTGCTGTTTTTACAATCATCCGGCAGCTGATCTCACTGATACTCGTTATAATCTGGTTCACGCTGTTATTTAAATTTCTGCCGGACGGGCGACCGGGCTGGAGGACATTGATGGCAGGAGGTATCTTCACCGGCTTTTTATTCACGATTGGAAAACTGGTTTTGCAATTTCTGCTTTCCTATAATAATATGCAAACCATTTACGGCGCCTCTACGTCTTCTGTATTACTGCTGCTATTTGTATTTTACTCTTCTTTTATTTTCTATTTCGGCGCCTGCTTCACTAAAGTATGGGCGGAACATCATGATACACCCATACCGCCGAATGCGAATGCGGTAAAATTTGAATGGGCCAAGGTTGAATGGTAGTGAGGTATGTTTATCCGAAGGCCTATTTGGGCTTAAATTCCATTTTCACGCCAATTCCTTTACCCGCTTTTTTTTGTTCAGGCGTTTGGTAAATGGTTTTGGTCATGGTCCCTAAAAATTTTCCACCATATTTTAAATAGCTAATGGAATCTGATTTTTTGATAATCGTTGCCTTGTCAATATCGGCCGGTGTTGGATCTCTATCCAGGTATTGTGTTAAATACTTTTTAGCCATATGGTGATCCACATTGGTCTTTTCAATCTGCGCCATCGGAATCTCTTTTTCCGGAAATATCTTCGAAACGGAAATTTTGGCCGGCGACTTACGCTTAACGGCAGGCTTGGCAGGGACTGGCTTTGTTTCCACTTCCTTAGACTCTTCTACGCTACTCGCGACGGCCTTTTTTGTCGTTGTTTTTGCTTTTTGTACCACTAAATAGATGTTTAAATTACGGTAAATATAAGGGGTTATGCACAAAACATCTATAATACATGTATCATGCTAATAACCAATGTTCTACGAGCTGTTTACAGGTAACGATGAGCCAGTAATAAAAAAGCGGAACCTGGAAAGGCCCCGCTTAAATCAAAATCTACTAATTAACACTTTTCTATCTGTTCCAAACAGCCCAGCCGGCTGTCCAGTCGTTTGTGCCATCAAGGGCACCGATATAA
>JAYWCS010000006.1:0-9419 GCA_043780315.1 Bacteroidota bacterium
ACAGTGTGAGATAAATTGTGCTTACCAGGGGTTTGTACGACTCCCTGCTGGTCTGCTACCTGAATGATTTGAAGCCTCTGTTCCACAGAAAAGCTTCTGCGTTGTTTTCCCACAACTAAAAATTTTAAGTGACTAAATTGATTTACTAATTTAGTTTGGCTATTTAGGGGGCTAAGACACTTTTCTTGCAAGAAAAGTAGTCCGGCATAAAAAGTGGTTCAATATTATTATGTTAAGTAAAATACAGGCAAGTATAAATCTAATATTTTTTTATTATACTATAGATCAAGTACTTACATGATATTTAGAAGCTGCTAATAGTCTTAAATCATCTAAAAAGGGGTTCGACTTCGTTGCCCTACGGCCTCCCCTAAGGGAATCTAACCCCGTCTTAAATAGCGGATAAAAACATGAAGTTTTCTAAGAAATGGTTCGAAAAAAATTCAATAGGGTTCACGAAGCCGGTTAGCAGATGCTGACAGGTTTTTTTATTGTGCGGCGCAGGTCGCGATGGGGATAAAAAAGGGTTATCAAATACGTTATTTTGGCAATGGTTATCTATTATTGCTAGACGAAGAATTGTCTGTCACTTGGTTCGTAGGGAAACAAATTTTGAATTCATGCGTTAAATCTTTATATGAAAAACCAAATTCACAAATCCCTTATGCAGGGGATCAAAGATCTTCACATAAAAATCCTGCAGTCCAATAGCGTAACAGAAATTGGGCACTACCTACAGGAGGTGTTGGACACGGTTACCGGTGTTCCGGCTTCTTATCACGAAAAATTGCGGAAGAAATACTGGAAGGATCTGACCCAGTCTGATATCGTTCATATGTTGAAAGCGGATATAAAGTCCATTCTCGATGGCGCTTACGGCAGAACAGAAATAGCCAAACATAAGGCAACCCTAGATATCGCCTGGCTGAAAAAACTTTTTACGGACCCTGTCACAAAATAAGATTTTGTTAACCGTCACTCTTTGGTCTATAAATATTCGATTTCATCGTCATTTCCATTTTCACCGGAAAATTTTACTCTTCGCCGTCTTTAGCGGTAAAATAACCTGAAAACCTTTAAATAGAACTTTCGTGTCGCCTAATTTTACGCGATATGTAACAACCGAAACCACCGGCAGCGGCTTTTACAGGGTATCAAAAATTTGCGATCTTCATTCTGGCCATCACCCAGTTTACGGTGATCCTCGATTTCATGGTCATGAATCCACTGGGAGACATGCTCATAAAATCGCTCAGCATCAAACCCGCTCATTTCGGACTCGCGGTATCGGCTTATGCCTTCAGCGCAGGTATTTCCGGATTGCTTACGGCAGGTTTTGCCGACAAATTCGACAGAAAGAAATTGCTTCTCTTTTTTTACGTAGGCTTTATTATCGGTACTATTTTATGTGGAATGGCCATTGTCATTACACTTTTAAATTACAACCTATAACGAAACATCTGGCTTTACAAAAAGACAAATCGGCTGTCAGCCATTTGATGCATACGATCGCAAAAAAGATTATCGGATTGAGTTTCCCGCCACCGCCTTATTATCTATCGGTGGATTCATGCTGATGCCCTTCGGGAGTGCCTTTGCCGTTAACAATTTGCATGTTACCCAACTGCAGTTGCCATTGATATTTATGGTATCCGGTTTAAGCAGTCTGACTATTATGCCGCTTATCGGATAGCTGAGTGACCGAATCGATAAAGTTAAAATATTTTTTATGGCTTCCTGCTGGATGGTCGTCATGGTGTTGGTTTATACCAGTCTTTCGGTAACACCCCTTTGGACAATCATCTTTTTGAATGTGCTGTTAATGGCCGGCATCATGAGCCGGATGATTCCTTAAACCGCTTTAATAACCGGCATTCCGGCGATGAACGATCGCGGGGCTTTTATGAGTGTCAATGCCTCTTTGCAGCAAATAGCGGCCGGGATTGCAGCTGCTTTTGCCGGACTGATTGTTGTGCAAAAAGATAAATTCAGTCCGCTGGAGCATTACCATACATTGGGATACTTTATTGTTTGCATTTCAGTTATTAGCATATTTCTGATGCACCGGGTGAGTAACTTGGTAAAAAGAAAGGCCGGAGAGCCTAAAGCAGAGGTACCCAACAGAGATATTCATGCGGCTGAATTAACCGTATAATCCACCCGCCACCGTAAAAAAATTATGGTTTTCTTTCCATCTGCTTATCATAAAATTTCATAGAAATCAGCCCGGCAATCAAAACGGCAGGGTAGAGCTGTCCGGGTAAGGCCTCAAAATTCGAAATCGATCTGGTTAGCACATTGACCGGCGAAATATCTCCCTATCCAACCGTTGTGGGGGTACACAGACGGTAATAAAGAAATTCTTTTCGGTATTCGGAGATTAATCTGTTGAAACATTTTGTTGTATTGAGCAAATAAACCGAATGGCATAAAAATGAAAATATCATCCCGCATAGCAAATAGACAATGATGGCTCCCTGAACACGCTTACTGGTTGTCCGGCCGGGTTCGAATGTCCTAAATAAAATAATTACTCCCAGCAATACGCAATAAAGTATGAGTAGAAAATCAGTTAAAAGCGTTAGCCAGCTGGCGTCGAGGACAATCTCCAGTTAAAGGAATATAAGCGGACCAACCACCAATATCGCCGCGAGCACATTTTATTTATTTTTACGCAGAAACGGGATGCTGCTGGATATCATCAGACAATAAAAAATAATAAAAGCGATTTTGCTCACAGTGATATCTCCCAGCAAAGGAATAACGACAAACATATAAACGCCTAGAACGGGCAGTAAAAAAGAAAACTTCTTTGCTGCACTAAAAATCCATCAAAACGACTGATTATTTGATCCATAGGTCAGGTAATTTCGGATATCGATCACCATACAACAGTTAACGGGCGGACTCTATGAGAAGGTAAATTAGTTATGTAGTATGACGAATGCCATGGACACTCAGATTGTGGAATTAAATTTAATCGGTAGTCAGCCACAATTCGCATAAAAATTTCGTAATTTGAAAGGTCGAACACAGAAAATCGGCCGATGTACAATATGAAAAAAATAACCGCTATTTTATTTGTTTTTGTATGGAGCGTGGGCGCAAACGCGCAAACGCTGAAGCCTGGTTTTAGTAAAGAAGAATGTATCGAATTGCTGAAAGTCGGTGCTAATTTTGGTGACTCCGCGTATAAATCAACGATCCCGGCTCCTGCCAATTATCACCGTATTTATCATTCGCCGGAAATGGGGCTGGAGAATATCTGGGAACTCTGGATTAACAATCCGGGCACTGTCGGCGTTCTCAGCGTTCGGGGTACTACTTCAAAAGCGGTCAGCTGGCTGGCAAATTTTTATGCCGCGATGGTTCCGGCCAAAGGCGAATTACAATTATCGGATTCTTTTCATTTCTCCTATAATCTGGCAGATAACCCAAGGGCGGCCGTGCATATCGGATGGCTGATTTGTACCGCTTTTTTATCCCGTGACATGCTGCCAAAAATTGATTCATTATATAAAGCAGGAATAAAAGATCTCATCATTACCGGTCACAGTCAGGGTGGCGGCATCGCGTACCTGCTGACAGCCTATTTATATAATTTGCAGAAAGAAGGGCGCCTCCCCGCGGATATCCGTTTTAAAACGTATAGTTTAGCCGGACCTAAACCAGGGAATATTTTTTTCGCATATGATTACGAGGCGATGACCCGTTATGGGTGGGCGTATAATGTAGTGAATTCGGCAGACTGGGTGCCGCAATCGATGTTCACAGCTCAAACAGCAGATGATTTTAATAATACAAACCCGTTCATCAATGCTAAGAAGATGATTAGTAAATTATCTTTTCCAAAAAATCTGGTACTCCGGCATTTTTATAACCAGATGGATAAGCCGACCAAAAAAGCGGAAAAACGTTTCCGTGAGTGCCTGGGTAATATGGTTTCAAAATATGTTATGAAAGCTCTTCCCGGTTTTATTCCACCGGTTTATGTGCATAGCTTCGATTATGTGCGAACAGGAAATTACATTGTGTTATTGGCAGATGAAGCGTATTATAAAATATATCCCGACAATCCCAACACACTCTTTGTGCATCATTTCCATGCACCATATCTCTATTTAGCCGATAAATTACCCGCTACTCCCTAAACATGAAAAAACCTTTCCTCTTTCTTTGCCTGCCTTCCTTTCAATGGACCTGCTTTCTACTGATTTTTTTAGTCATTTCCTGTAAATCAAAGTCTCCTGCCTGTTTTATCGATGCCGCCGACATTCAAAAAGGGGCTGTGAAAAAACAAATCATCCTAAAGGATGATAAATATCGGATCACGTCGATTTATGATGCGGATTGGGATAGCTTAAAAGGAGGCGCTTACATCTTTTACCCCACCGAATTTTTGAAATCCTATACTTTTTATCAATTCGGCAAACCGGTTTTTACAGAATCTTTTGATGAATCTGGCAACCAGCTTCAAACAAAAGGTAGTCCAATGGTAGACCGAATTATTACTGAGTTGAGCGAAGATTCTGCTTCCATTCAGGTGTTCTTCTTCAGTTTGTTGAAAACTTACCAGCAGCTCGATATCAAAATAAATGATAGTCCGCCGATGCATTTCACATTGGAAAAAGATACCATTTTTACGGATTTAAAATCCGTCAGTTTCACGATCAACACGAGCGGAATGACTCATATCAATATGTATTCCCAAATAAAATACGTTGAAGATTGCAAGCGGGTCGAGCACGTATTAAGTGACTCCCTTTTTCTTGTTAAAAACCCACACCTCGAGCCGGCTCCGGCGGGATCAAAATAAATATTGGAAAGCAGGTTTTTTATTTAACAGTCAATCTGCTTTTTTCAAATCTTTCGACAACTGATTTAAATATTTAACGGAAGGCGTTGATCTGCCATTTTGAATCAGGATACGGTAACGAAAACGGACGGTATCCCCTTTTTTTAATTTAAAATTAAAGGCGGATTTTCCATTCGTAAATACTTTTTCACCTAACGGATTGGCAGCAAATAATCCATACCCGCGGGCATGCCAGAAAGTTGGATAATTGGGATTTTCAGGATAGTCGAATATCGTAACACTAACGGAATCATTTCCTATTTTTCCAAACACTTTACACCAGGCACCTCTTGTACTCCAGGCTGCATCTCCTTGCTTTTCCTCACTGGTTAAATAATTTCCGGTGGCCACGGTATCCTTTTTTACGATCGTTATGTTTCCTTTGTTATCCGTAAACTGTTGATCCTGCAAAATCGGTATTTGTAACTCATGGGTAAGTCGTAATCCCAGCATCCCATCTTTGGCATCATCGAAAGAGATATCGGTATCTGCCGTCAGATCCGTCGTACGGTCGATAAATCTTTCCTGCGCATTACCACTGAATTCAAAACGGGTATGCTCTTCCATCAATACTTCTTTCTGCTGATTAACCCAGTTGGCGTGATAACGCAGAATACCTTTTTTACCACTGGACGTTTCCAATACGGAGTCTGTTTTTATCCATCCGTACAAGGATTTTTTATCTGCCGGAATCGCAAAGGAGTTATTCCAGAAATCAAGTCCATTTACATTTTCATAGTTAAACCAAAGTCCGATATGATGTGGGTGATCCGTTGGTTCACCGGGCCGCGGATTCATCGGAAATCCACGCGTAACAGGCACTTCCGCACCATCATAAATGGGATATAAAACCGGTTTTTCCAAAGAGTCAGGATATAAAAACCGGGTGAACAGCGAACGACCGATATATATATCCACGCGGTTGGCATCGGTGGCTTTGCGCAGTTTTACCTGCTGTCTATGTTGGGCGATGGAGAGTGACGGAAAGAGAAAAATGAGAATAAAAATCTTACCGGGGCATGATTTTTTCACTTAGGGGATTTAATATTTAAAAGCGACACCATTGGCCATCACTTCCTGATTTTTGTCGTCGAACGTTGCCTTGGCACCGGTATGCACCGCTGCGTTGGTCATGATGTTAGCGATCGAATGACTATAACCCGCTTCCACCGGTGCATTGGGCTGCTTTCGGCTGCGTATGCATTCCATCCAATTGCGTACATGCGCCGAGGTCAGGCTATCGCCTCCGGTGCTGGCAGACGCCACTACTTTCTCTGCGTTCAACAGATCCATGTCGGGCAATAAAAAAGGCTGCATCTGCATATCGTCCGCAAAACTTTTGGTCAGTCCGCCTTTTGCAGAAACTTTATTGGTATTCAGATTCAATTCGCCCCCGTTAGAGTAATAAATTTCTGACGGATCTTCCTCCCCATTGTCCATCCGCGATTGAAAGCTGACTTGAAATCCTTTGGACATATCATCGAGCGGGCCGTAATCAAAAGCAGCCGTGAGTGTATCCCAGTTTTTTCTTCCATCTTTCCACCTGTAAATATTCCCGTTTGCCACCACGGTTCGTGGATGTTGCAATCCGGTAAACCAGTGTACCGTGTCGATCTGATGGCTCATCCACTGACCCGGAATACCCGATGAATACGGCCAGAACAAACGAAATTCCAGGTATTTTCTGGCATCAAAGGCATCTGCCGGCCGGTTTATTAGAAACCGCTTCCAATCTGTGTCTTCTTCTTTTAACTGGGGCACCAAATGCTGCCGGCGCCAACGACCCGGCTGGTTTAAATTCCAGGTAAGTTCCACCATCGCGATGTCACCAAATTTACCGGAACGGATATAATCATTTGCTGCCTGATAATTGCTGCCGCTTCTCCTTTGCGATCCCATCTGAACGATTTTACCGGAAGCTTTAATCGCCTTTAGGGCATCGCGGTTGTCTTCCATGGTTTCTGCAAACGGCTTCTCCACGTAAGCATCGCAGCCTGCTTCCACCGCCTGAATGGCATGGCGGGCATGCTGAAAATCCGCGGTACTGATAAAAACGGCATCGGCCAGTTTTTTATCATAGAGTTCTTCATTATTTCTGCAGGCAACAATATCGTGTTGCATTTTGGCTTTCCATTGAGCTGCACCTTCATCGCGACGTCGGTTCCAGATGTCTGAAACTGCGACAACATCGAAATTCAATTCTTTATAATGGTTCATGAAACAGGGCATGTGGGTAGACCGGTGCCTGTCTGAAAAACCAATAACGCCCACCCGCACGCGGTCGTTTGACCCGATGATACGTCGGTAACTGGAGGCACTCCAGCCGGACTTTGCCATCAATAGCGCCGATCCGGCCAGCGTTGATTTTTTAATAAATGCGCGTCTTGAATTTTTCATCGGCTTTTTTTTACATTCTTTTACTAAAGATAATGTTTCTACTAATTACCCCCGAATCATTCAGACTTTTAGCTATCCCATTTTAGGTGTTTCTTCCAGAATCTGCCGGAGAAATTTGGCGGATTCGTTTTCGGTGTTGGCCATATCGTTGAGCGTGATCCTGTCCAGCAACTGATCTACCGTGAACTGAATCATCTGCCAGAGCGAGCGTGCGGAACAGTCAACCGAATTCGTGCAAAAATTTACGGTACCGGCATGCTGACCACAAAAATCTTTATCATATAAAACGCCTCCAAGGGCTTTCAGAACATATTTTATTTTAATTTCTTTCGCTGGTTTTGCCAGCACGTAACCACCCTTATAGCCCGGTGTACTATTGATAAAACCGGCCATGCGCAAGGTTCTGGTAAGTTTGGCAACGTAATGACTACTCAGGCCTTCGGCTTTGCTGAGCTGCGGTATACTCATGCCCACCGCTGTTTCGCATCCTGCGATCCGGATAAGAACACGTAAACCAAATTCTTCCTGCGCAGTAATTTTCATAACATAAATATCATCGGGTTAGCAAACGTTCGACTTTCAAACTTTCATTGATCAAAGCCATCCCAATTCCAGCCGCGCGACTTCCGACATCCGGCTTTTATCCCAGGTGGGCGTCCAGGTAACCGCCACATGCACGTCATTGACGCCTTCAATCTCCCGTAATTTTTGATCCACTTCCACGGGAAGGGATTGTGCTGCCGGGCAACCAGGTGCCGTCAGGGTCATTACAATCTGCACGTTATTGATCGGCAGAATATTCACTTCGTAAATCAGGCCCAGCTCATAGATACTCACCGGAATCTCCGGATCGAATATCGTCTGCAGTTTCTCAATAACCCTATCTTTCAAATCTTCCATTTCCTAAATTTTCGAAGGAACCGGATCCTTTATTTTAAACGCCAATGCGTAGTGTTTCATTTGTTTTACCATCGAAAGCAATCCGTTCGACCGGGTTTGGGCCAGATGCGTATCCATGCCAATCTCCCGGATAAAATCCAGTTTCGCGCCGATAATTTCGTCTGCTGTTCTTCCGGATAAAACACGAATCAGCATACTAATCAATCCTTTCACGATCATCGCATCACTGTCCGCCTGATAAAATAACCGGCCATTTTGGAAATCTGCTATCAGCCAAACGGACGACTGGCAACCCTGGACCCGGTTATCATTGGTTTTAAAGAGTGGATCCAGCGACGATAGTTTTTTCCCCATGTCTATGATATATTCATACTTATCATCCCAGGAGTCAAATAAGGCGAACTCCTCCGTAATTTCCCGCTCCGTTTCTAATATACTCAAGGGTGGATGCATTATGATAAAATTTTAATTACCCGCTGTAACCCTTTTACCAATTCATCAATTTCATGTTTTGTATTGTATACCGCAAAAGAAGCGCGGGTAGTACCCGGAATACAAAACCGATCCATCAGGGGCTGGGTACAATGATGACCTGTTCTGACCGCGATTCCGCGGTTGTCGAGGAGAATGCCGATGTCCTGTGGATGCGCGTTGGCTAAAACGAACGACAGCACACTCACTTTTTCCTTCGCCTGCCCGACGATCTTTAATCCCGGAATTTTTTCCAGTTCCTGATGCCCATATTCCAGCAGAACCTTTTCGTGCATCCGTATTTTTTCCTTACCTGTTTCATGGATAAAATCAAGCGCCGAACGGAATGCAATTACATCCGCAATATTGGGTGTACCCGCTTCAAACTTATAGGGCAACTCGTTAAACGTTGTTTTCTGAAAACTAACTTCCTTAATCATTTCACCACCGCCCATAAAAGGCGGCATAGATTCCAGCAATTCTCTTTTACCATAAAGCACCCCGACACCTGTCGGGCCGTACAGTTTATGGGCAGAAAAAACAAAAAAATCACAGTCCATCCCCACCACATCAATATCCAGATGCACCGCTGACTGTGCCCCATCCACCAGAACCAAAGCTCCCGCGGCATGTGCCGCCTGAATTATTTTCTGAACCGGATTCACTGTTCCGAGCGAATTGGAAACATGTACGATCGACACCAGTTTGGTTTTCGAACTTAACAATTTTTCATATTCGTCCATTAATAATTCGCCGGCATCATTGATCGGGATAATTTTTAAAATAGCTTTCTTTT
>JAYWCS010000007.1:0-2951 GCA_043780315.1 Bacteroidota bacterium
AATCAACCAAAAAAAATTACGGATGGAGCGACGGTGTGAATCGTTTATATACCACGTTGGCAGAAGACATGCTATATAAGGACCCAATGAACAATTGCCTCTTTCTGGATAATCACGATATGGACCGTTTTTTTTCTGTGTCCGGGGAGAACATGGATCAATTCAAAATGGGTATCGGGTTACTATTCACACTACGAGGCATTCCTCATTTATATTACGGCACAGAAATATTAATGAAAAATTTTAAGAACCCTTCCGATGCCATGGTACGGGAAGATTTTCCCGGTGGTTTTCCCGGCGATACAGCCAATAAATTTTTACCCTTGGGAAGAACATCGGCAGAAAACACAGCCTTTGATTTTGTTTCCAAACTGGCTAATTTCAGAAAAAACTCTACCGCACTGGGAAAAGGAAAACTCATGCAGTACATCCCATTCAAAGGAGTGTATGTTTATTTCCGGTTCGATTCAAACCAAACCATCCTGTGTGCAGCGAATTCAGATACCGTAGACAGAAGTTTAAAATTTAACGACTTTGAAGAAAGGACCCGTGGCTTTGAATCGGCAACGGATATTATGAGCGGCAACGAATTCCCTTTAAAAGAACCCTTCCATTTACCGCCCCGTTCCATCAGCATCCTGGAACTAAAAAAAACGCGGACTGCCAATAAGGTTGTACATTAGTAAAGTTGAACATATTAATGACAGATTACGAACATACCCATTTTATAGATTCCACGAAACCAGTTTGGAACTATTCCCTTTTTTCGGATGCCGATATCAGCAACTTTCAAAACGGCACCCATTATCGACTGTATGAAATCTTTGGTTCCCATGCGTTGGAAGTTCTGAATACTAAAGGATATTATTTTGCTGTGTGGGCCCCGAATGCAACGGCCGTGTCGGTGATTGGAAATTTCAATGACTGGAATGCAACCGCCCATCCACTCTTTGTGCGTCTGGAAAAATCGGGCATCTGGGAGGGATTTATTCCGCATATTGAAAGAGGAGAGGTGTATAAATATCATATTCACGGGTTCAACAATAAAGAAACTGTGAAGGGAGATCCCTTCGCCCATTTCTGGGAACAAAGGCCCAAGACTGCTTCTATTACCTGGGATCTGGACTATGTTTGGAATGATGCAGCGTGGATGGCTACCCGTAAAAAAAATAATGCACTGGATCAGCCCTGGAGCGTATATGAAGTGCATCTGGCCAGCTGGATGCGGCCCAATGCAGATGACGAAGAAACTTATAACAGCTACGATCAGATAAGGGAACGATTGGTTCCGTATGTGAAAGAAATGGGGTTCACCCATGTGGAACTCATGCCCATCATGGAATTCCCATACGATGGAAGCTGGGGATATCAGGGGGCCGGTTATTTTGCGCCCACATCCCGCTTTGGCGATCCACAATCTTTTATGACACTCGTCAATGCTTTTCATGAAGCCGGCATCGGCGTATTGCTCGACTGGGTGCCGTCGCATTTTCCTTATGATGAACATGGACTGTATTTGTTTGATGGCGCCAATACTTATGAGTATGCCGATATGCGTAAGGGATTTCACCCGGACTGGAATAGTTATATTTTTAATTATAAACGAGGGGAGGTAAAATCTTTTCTCATTAGCAGCGGTCGTTTCTGGTGCGATCAATTTCATGCGGATGGTATACGGGTAGATGCGGTGAGTTCCATGCTGAAATTAAATTATTCCCGGACATCCGGCCAGTGGGAACCCAATGAGCACGGCGGGGATGGTAATCTGGAAGCGATTGCATTCATCAGAGATTTAAATGAAACATTATACCGCGATTTTCCGGATACACAAACCATCGCCGAAGAGGCGACGGACTGGCCCGGGGTGAGTCGCCCGACTTTTGCCGGCGGTCTTGGATTTGGAATGAAATGGATGATGGGATGGATGCACGATACCCTGGATTATTTTAAGGCCGATCCGTTATTGCGCAAAAATCTGCAAGATAAATTCACTTTCAGTCTGATGTATTACTATGATGAAAACTTCATGCTGCCCTTAAGTCATGATGAAGTCGTGCACGGGAAATCACCCATGTTATATAAAATGCCAGGTGATGACTGGCAGAAATTCGCCAATCTGCGACTCATGTATTCCTATATGTTTATGCATCCCGGCGGCAAATTGTTATTCATGGGGGATGAATTTGGTGCAACCGATGAGTGGAATCATAAAAGTGAATTGCAATGGTACCTGCTAAAATATGAATTGCACTGGAAGATGAAAGATTGTGTGCGCGACCTGAATCTATTGTTGTGCAGGGAACCCGCTTTGTTTGAAAACCAGTTTAACAATAACGGCTTTGAGTGGATCGATCTGGAACACCGTGCAGAAACCGTGATCGTATTCAGAAGAAAGGGAAAGGCGCCGGAAAACGATGTGCTCGTTATTCTAAATATGACACCCGTTGTACGTAATAACTGGAAAGTATACGCCAACGGTAAGGCAGTATGGAGTGAAATTTTTAACAGCGATGAAAGAAAGTATGGCGGTACGGGGGATATTTATAATCCTGAACCCATCGTCACACTCGTGGATAAAGACCAGCAGCGTTATGAAATCAATGTTCATCTGCCCCCCCTGGCGGCAGTGGTCCTGAAATAAAAAGCGGAGAAGAAGAAAATGAAGATACTCGCAAACTACTTTTAGCCGCCGGCATTGAAGTGAATGAAGCAGTAGCACGTTTCGAGGCCGCTATGCGGGATGTCAAAGTACATATCATGGCCCGGCCGCCACACTCTTTGAAAAAAGACAAACTCGTCGAAGCCCTGGGTGGCTTGCGGATTATGGATAATGTTGGAATTAAAATTCATACCCTCAGACATCTCAAATTACACCGTAAAATGCTGGTTGCCGATGCCTCCCGCACCATCGTTGGTTCAATCAACCTCGCCCCCGGAAGTTTTGACGACCG
>JAYWCS010000008.1:0-5627 GCA_043780315.1 Bacteroidota bacterium
GTTCGATCTGAATACTTTGTAATGAGCGTAATGCAGGTGGTCGCCGCTTTTTGCTCACAGAAAGCATGATCGGTCAATATCTCTTCTATAGATATATTCGCCAGATCCACCCAACGTGGATCGGTGACGAGTTGTAAACCAAGAATGTTTTTGATCGGCTGCATGTGTTTTGCAAATGTCTGAATTAAAGGGATATTTGGGTATTAATTTATGACGGACCATTTTTTGAATAAAAAATTGACACAAAGAGCATCAGCCGGTGCTTTGCGTACATTACGTTTGACCAGCGGTCAGGCTGATTATTTTTCTAACGACTATCTCGGTATTTCCAGGCACGAACGAATTCAGGAGATTCTGGCCGAAAATCATCTGGCTCCGGGTTCTACCGGATCACGCCTGCTCGCCGGCAATTATACAGCGATAGAAGATACCGAATGGCAGATTGCCCGGTTCCATGATGCACCGGCCGCACTGATATTTAATTCCGGCTACGATGCCAATGTCGGTTTAATGGCCTGCGTAGCCCAGCGGGGGGATACCATTTTGTACGATAAAAAAAGTCACGCTTCAATCCGTGACGGCATTCGTCTTTCTTTCGCCGATTCTTTTTCATTCGCGCACAACGATCTGGACGACCTGGAAAAAAAATTAAAACAGCGTAAAGGAAATTGTTTTGTTGTGACAGAATCTGTTTTTTCCATGGATGGAGATATGGCTCCCTTAACAGAAATCGTTTCGCTGTGCGAAAAATATGAAGCTCATCTGGTGGTGGATGAAGCCCATGCAACGGGCGTCATCGGCAACCTCGGGGAGGGGCTGGTTCAATTGTTGGGTTTGCATACCCGCTGTTTCGCGCGTATCCATACCTTTGGTAAAGCATTGGCTTGTCACGGAGCCGTGATTTTGGGGTCTTCGCTGTTAAGGGATTATCTGATTAATTTTTGCAGACCCCTTATCTATTCTACATCTCTGCCACCTGCTGCAGTCGCCGCGATCGGTGCTTCCTATCTGATTTTCCCGGATATGCACCCGGAGCGGGCAGCTCTCAAAACGCTGATAGCTTTGTTTGATCAACCGGGTTTTTCAAAATCGGTTACCCCTATTCAATGTTTTATTATTCGGGGCAACGACCGGGTGAAAAAGATTGCGCAATATCTTTTAAATAACAATCTGGATACCCGTCCTATTTTATATCCAACGGTTCCATTGGGAGAAGAAAGGCTGCGCATCGCCTTGCACAGTTTCAACACGATCGTGGAAACCAACCAACTGATTTCTATTTTAATGGAAACAGGGAATCCACGAAATTGATTTCCATTCAAAGGTTATCTCTGAAAACAAACAATTGATTTCAATTCATTAAAAATATCAGCATTGATTATTGCCGTGCGGGAGGCCGGTTTCCAGGATTCTTCAGCGCAGTGCCGATGGCACCTCCAAAAAGCCCGTCAAAGCCCAGCCGAACGCCCACCTGACCCGTTTTCCCATTCAGGTAAGCAGCCAGTACGTCAACCCGAAATAGTTTAAAAATATTTTCCAGTCCGGCAGATACTTCCACATAATTATTTTCCCGGTTCACATAGAAGGTATTGGAACCGACCACGAGGTTCCATTGCAGGTTGCGTAAAAGAGGTACTTTATTGGTTAGCATGCCATTGAAATGATGTTCCACATGACCGACTGCATAGAAGGAGGCCGTGGTGCTGTTTTGATAGTAAGGAGCGAGCTGGAAACTGTTTAAATACGGACTCGCATAAGAAGTCTGGTTTCCATTGAAATGCTGGTAGTCCTGCACGAACAACGATTTAGTATTCAAAAAGCCACCAATTCCAAAACGGTATTTGAATTCACCTTTTAATTTAAAGTTAATATTATCCCAAAAAGAAAATTGCCATTTTTCATAATTCACGTCGGATCCAAATATATCGGGAATACCCATCCGGAAGGAAAATGCCAGGGTAGGATATTTAGATCCGATTGCCAGTTTATTATCCGGGAATTCAATATAACGTTGTCCGGGTTTGAACTGCAGATCGAGACCCAGTATCATTGCCTGATTCGGAGTGAAGTTTTGATGTATTAATTCAAATGGATAATTGGGGGTGAATAATTTATTCTTACTACCAAAAAAGGAATAATCCGAGGTGTTATTCAATGGCTGACGGTCTTCATATAACATGGAACCGGTTATACGGAATCCATTATCGAACCGGTGTTTATATTGAACAGACCCGAAATAGTTTTCATAAATTTTCATGTAATTATCGCGGAAGAATAACGTGTAGATCCCATTTAAAAAGGGCCCGATCGGATTGTCGGAATTGAACTGGCTCACTCTTTTCCCCCCACTAAACGACCAGGCAGCCCGGCTGGATGTTTCTCCATCCAGATCAACCGATGCTTTCCTTTTGCTTAGATTCAGCGTTCCCCAAAGATTCAGGTGCGTATTGCTGAAACCGTATCGTACATGCGGACTGAATTCAATACTGTTGCCGGAGGCTTTATTTTCTTTGAGAAGACTTGCTTCCCAGTTGATCGCAAGACCTCCCACGGTGTTATACTCTATGTTGGATAACAACGATTGAATATTAACACTTTTTGGATGAACGGGATCGTAATCCGATCGCTTGACTCCAACGAAAAGGATATTCACCGCCGTGATACGTCCCTGTTTCATACGTAACGAGTCGGCCATTTTTTTTAAGTTGGCCGGGTCATTGCGCACTTTAAATGTACTATCCTTGGTACGGAAATCCTGCAATTCTTCCGGTTCCAACGGCACGGGGCGAAGAGAATCCCAATACGCGAAACTTTTTTTATTAACACCCGTATCGTATTTAACAACCACGTTGTTAAAATATTTTTTTCTGAATTTTGGATCCAGCTCATAGTTGCTGTACACATTCAAGAAATTTCCGTTTACATCGATACCAAACTTGTTGAATGCGAAATCGACGACCTGATTTTGGGTCCGCCAGATATTGGGCGTAATCGGAACATTAATTTGTTTGATGGTGAGGGTATCAACGATTTCAAGCTGGTATTCTTTTGTTAACATCAGATCCAGGCTGTGAATCCGCCAGTCACCTTCTGTAATATTAATCGTTCCCGAAAACAGGGGCTCGAACCTTCTTTTTGGAGTAACCCGTATCTGGTTTACTTCTTTTCCATCTTCAATAAAAGATCCAAGGAATTTGTATTTATAATAGTTCAGTGCGCCTTCAGCAATGGGAGATACATAACCCCGGGGGTTCAGTTGGGAGATAAAAACATTTACATTATTATTATAAAAATTAATGAATGTCGGAAAGTTAAATCCATAACCATTCGTCCCGCTTTCTCTGCCCGAGATGACTTCCAGTTTTACTTTATCCGGTTTTTTAAAAGCAATCTTGGTAAGGGATTCAGACAGATAAATGATCCCCCGACCTTCGGAATCTACGCCGAGGTCTCTCCGGTTCTCGTCAGAAAAGGATTTTCCGAGAATTTTAGCGGGTAGTCTTTTGCTCCGGAGTTGCGTTTTAATATAGGCTTCGCAAGTGAATGAATCCAATGGGTTCTCGTATGATTTTCTTTTTTTAATTGCATGGCGGATAATTTCATAAGCCGGATCTTCTCCTCCGGCTTTAATCACTACTTCTTTGAGTGTTGTTTGCTGAACAGATAATTGGAAATCGAGCGTGAGGGATTCTGTTGTAATTAATAATTGCTTTTCCTGACGCGCATAACCAACATATTGGCAAACGATCAGATATTTCCCGGCTGGCAGATCCAGGAAATATTTACCGAGATTATTGCTGGTTGTTCCCTGGGAACTTCCCTTGATGAATACAGAGGCATAAGGAAGAATGATACCTTTATCGTCGGTAATTGTTCCACTGATCCGGATGGTATTCGCCGTTTGGTGAAAAAGTATAAAAGAAAGCAGGAAAATAAATATTCTCATAAAGGGGATAAATCGACTTGGAAAAATCGCGTGCCTATACGGTTTCAGTGGGAACCGGATAAATCAGCCTTCTCAGATAAGAACCCGCCAGAGCTGCAAAGCCCGCCACCAGCGCTCCGATGACGGAAGTGATTACAATTAGTAAAACAGAAGAACCACCCAAAGGGAGGATGGAGGCTATTTTTTGTGATAGGATACCATTGTTTTTATTGTCGATCCACCAGGCAAGAACCTCCCATAAAAGAAAGATGCCGAGAAATCCGGACAGAAAAGAAAATGCGGGTTTTTGTGGAATGGCGGCACTTGCCAGGAAAGCAGCAATGGCAATTCCCCACCAGGGTAGATAAAGTCCGGCCACAAAACCCAGCAGGGCCGTTACAAAAATGGATAAGACATATTTTAACATATTCCCGATTTATAATTTGGTAACGCGAATGATGGCTTTCACGCGTTTATCTGTTTCTTCATTTTTCGCCATCATCCACAATGGATAATATTTCCCGGTAGCCCAGTTATCAATAAAATTATCATAATAAGGACTGCCGGGGTTGCCGCTTTGTCCGCCGGGATAAATGCCGTACGCCTCTGTATTCGCCGTCAATTGTACAATCATCCGCCAGCTCGGACCGTGATCTTGTTTTACCGCGTTGATGGCAAATTGACCTCCGCTGTTTTCTATATCCAGCCTGCTGAACGGGTCCAGTCGTGCAAGATGTTCCACGCGCGTAGCTTTTCTTTTTCCCCAGGTTAATTTCCCTTCGTGGTCGAGCTTTTTACAGGTTTTAACGGCTTTTTTAAAAGCCAGATTGATATCGTCACGCAGCGTTTCTTTCTCCGGCGTATGGATATTGTCTAAAAACTCGAAGCTCGAATCCCGCAGGATACCCTCCAGCAGGGTGCTTTCCAACGGATAAAATCCGGGCATATTGGCTTTTTCCAGATCATCATCCCACACAACTGACTTCAGGCTATCCCACGTAATATCAAAAATAGAGGGTCCCCTTGACTCTGCCTCGTAATGCAGGTCCCACTCCTTGAGCAAATCAAAATATTTTATTTCATCTGTGTCCAGACGCGCTGAATCGATGTTTCGTAATAAAACCGGTCTGGCCATTTCAGCAAATGGATTGTAGGAATCGAGTTGTAGTTTCATCATGTCTTCGATTCCGATATGATTCATCTGGCTGAGGTACCGGTTAATCATCAATCCACGGTAAGGCGGATATTCTCCGCCGAGATAATAGGGATAGTTGTTTGGATTAACCGGCAATTGATTGGCGCTGCTCACAAAACCACGCTCCGGATTGTACATGAAAGGATTTTCGGATTGCGGTATCATCGACTGCCACTGGTAACTGCTATCCGTTCCCGGCATTACGAAATCTCCCTGTCGTTTCCATTTTGCCGGAAATTCTCCCTGGTCACAGATGGCGATATCTCCATTTTTAGCTGCAAAAATCGCGTTTTGTCCTGGGGTATGTAACCATTTAACCGCTTCCTGATAATCGGCATAATTTTTCGCATGATCGAGCTGGTTAAAAATCATCAGCTCATTACTGACGTCGTGTGCTTTCCAGCGAACCGCATAGTATTTGTCATTGGTTTTACGATTTCCGGAAAAAGATTTATCGTACATCACCGGCCCGAAAACGGTATAGGCGACGGTATCGATCAATTCTAC
>JAYWCS010000009.1:0-41314 GCA_043780315.1 Bacteroidota bacterium
TCAACCGTCAACCGTCAACCATCAACCATCAACCATAACGATTAGGAGCAAACACTTTATGAAAAAATATCTGTGCCTGATCCCTTGCGTTCTGCTTTCAATCCGTGTATTCTGCTGGGGGTTTTATATGCATGAAAAGATAAATTATCATGCGGTATTTCTTCTGCCACCCCAGATGATGATTCTCTTCAAACCCAATATCGGCTGGCTCACCGAACACGCCGTGGACCCCGACAAACGAAGGTATATGGTGGCTGCCGAAGGCGCTCATCATTACCTGGATATTGACCATTACGGATCCTACCCTTATGCAGGTCTTCCGAGAGATTACAAAGCGGCTATCCTGAAATATACATCCGACACCCTGCAGGCATACGGAATCGTTCCCTGGTGGATTCAAATCATGATGGGACGACTCACGCGGGCTTTTCGTGATAAAGACAAACAAAAGATTCTGAAATATGCTACAGAACTCGGCCACTATATTGCCGATGCCCATGTGCCCCTGCACGTCAGCTCAAACCATAATGGGCAGCTCACCCACCAGGAAGGCATTCACGCATTCTGGGAATCGCGTGTTCCAGAATTATTTGCTGAATCCGATTGGGATTTTTTTATCGGGAAAGCCGAGTATATACCCGACCTGCCCGCTTTTGTCTGGGCACGCGTATTGGAAAGTGCCGTCGCCGCTGACACGGTTTTGCGCTGCGAAAAAGAAATCAACAGTCTTTTACGGCCCGATCAGAAATATGCTTTTGAAGACCGGAAAGGAAAACTCGTTAAACAATACTCCACAGCCTATGCATCTTTGTACGAACGCACACTAAACCATATGATTGAAAGGCGTATGCGCCAGTCTATTTTCGCCGTTGCCTCCTGTTGGTATACTGCCTGGGTAAATGCAGGCCAGCCATCGCTTGATCAACTGACCCGGGATACGGTCACGGTATCCGAGCAAAAAGAATACGAACACCTGAACCTGGAATGGAAAAACGGGAAAGCCCTTTGCCGGGATTGTGAAGATGGATCGCATTAAAATGATCAAACAGCCTTCATGGAGCGTCCGGTTTTGAACATTCAGGATGAGTCGTTTAAACTTTGAGCATTCTGCGCGAAGCGACCGGCATTCTGCGTTCTGGGCGAGGCGTTCTGCGAGAAGCGACCGGCGTTCTGCGTTTTGGGCGATGCGTTCTGCGTTTTGGGCGAGGCGTTCTGCGCGAAGCGACCGGCATTCTGCGTTCTGGGCGAGGCGTTCAGCGTTCTGGGCGAGGCGTTCAGCTTTTAAGCTTAAATTCGCGGCTCCTACGATAAATTCTCACAGATGATACACAATTTCAACGCGGGCCCGAGTATTCTGCCCAGAGAAGTTTTTGAAGAAGCCGCAGAAGCAATTCTGAATTTTCGTGATACCGGACTGTCCATATTGGAAATCGGTCACCGGACGCCGTTATTTGAATCGGTCATGAATGAAACTGTGCAGCTCGTTAAAGAACTCATGCATCTGGACGCAGACCACGAAGTTTTATTTCTCCATGGTGGGGCAACCACACAGTTTTTTCAGGTTCCCATGAATTTACTAAACGAAAATCAAACGGCCGCTTATCTGGATTGCGGCGTCTGGGGTTCCAAAGCCATCAAAGAAGCCCGGTTATTCGGACAAGTGGAGGTAGTCGCTTCATCAAAAGATAAAAACTATACCTATATACCGAAGAATTATAAAATCCCTTCCGACGCTGCTTACTTTCATTATACTACGAATAATACCATCGAAGGAACAGAAATGTTTGATATTCCGGATACCAATATTCCGCTGATCGCAGATATGAGCAGTGATATTCTTAGTCATGAAATGGACTTTAACCGCTTCGCGCTGATCTATGCCGGTGCCCAGAAAAACATTGGCGCAGCCGGCGTGAATATGGTCGTGATCCGCAAAGACATCCTGGGGAAAGTGAATCGCAAACTGCCGGGCATGATGGATTACCGCCAGCATATTGAAGCCGGATCCATGCTCAACACCCCTCCCGTTTTTGCAATTTATGTTTGTATGCTCACCCTGCGCTGGTTGCAGAAAATGGGCGGCGTGGCGGCGATCGAAAAAATTAATAAAGCAAAGGCCACGCTGTTATATAAAACGCTCGAAGAAAAATCAGGATTTGAACTGCCGGTGGCTAGCGAAGACAGGAGCCGTATGAATGTGGTGTTCCTAATTACAGATCGCAACCTTGAAAAAAAATTTCTGGATGCCTGCAAGGAGCAACAGATGATTGGCGTGAAAGGGCATCGCAGCGTGGGAGGCTTTCGGATTTCGTTATATAATGCACTGACATTCGAAAGTGCGCAGGCGCTGACCAACCTTATCCATCAACTTTAATTTTATTGAATGGCAATCATTTCTGCTTTTCGTGCGCTTCGTCCGGCTAAAGATCTGGCTTCACGAGTTGCTTCGCTACCTTATGATGTTTTGAACACTGCGGAAGCCAAATTGGTTGCAGAGAATAACCCTTATTCGTTTCTCCATATTACGAAGTCAGAAATTGATCTCCCGGAAGGCACTGATATTCATTCCGAAGGAGTTTATCGGAAAGCGGCCGACAATCTTTTCATTTTTCAGAATCATCAGATCTTGATCCGGGACACGGAGCCACATTATTATATTTACGAATTGAGTATGGCCGGAAGAAAACAGACGGGTCTGGTATGCGTGAGTTCAATAACAGATTATGAAAATGATATTATCAAGAAACATGAACTCACCCGACCTGAAAAAGAGCAGGACCGCATCCGGCATATTCGCACAACCGGTGCACAAACGGGCAATGTATTTCTTGCCTATCGGTCGAATGAAACCCTGAGCAACCTGATCAGACAATGGAAAGAAACCCATCCAACGGAATATGATTTTGTAGCCGACGATGGCATCGGCCACCGGGTCTGGGTCGTTTCTGAATCTCAGTCCATCGAACAGATTACCTCCATATTTGAAAAACATATTCCTTTTACTTATATCGCCGACGGACACCACCGGGCAGCGTCGGCAGCTAAAATAAAAAATGCACTCGGTGAGAAAACAACCGAAGCCGCCGGATATTTTTTAACGACCCTTTTCCCTTCCAACGAATTACATATTATGGATTATAACCGCGTGGTGAAAGATCTGAACGGTTTGAATACAGAAAGTTTTTTACATAAGCTTAACAAAGATTTCCGGGTCGAAAAATGCGCGACAGCCTATTCGCCCGACCGCTTACATAACTTCGGGATGTATCTGGCCGGACAATGGTACCTTCTACAATCAAAGGAGAATAGTTTCCGTAACGATCCGATTGGCATCTTAGACGTGAGTATTCTGCAGGAGAATATTCTGACTCCGATACTGGGCATTCAGGATCCGCGTACCGACAACCGGGTTGATTTTGTGGGCGGAATCCGTGGTTTGGGCGAATTGGAAAAAAGAGTCGATGGCGGTCAGATGGAAGTTGCGTTCAGTCTGTACCCGGTCAGCATGGATCAGCTTTTCGACATTGCAGATCGGGGTGACATTATGCCGCCAAAATCCACTTGGTTCGAGCCGAAACTGCGTGACGGGCTACTAACTCACCTGATACAATAAACGATACTTTTGCAGGTGCAATTATTCAGGCCCCCATCCGTTTTTTAAAGGGCCTTCTATAATCAATACATGAAAAAACTACTCGTTGGCGCTGGCCTTTTTCTTTTAAGTTTTCATTGCCTGGCACAGCGGGCAGACTCCCTTCACCGGATCGCTAAACAATTTATGCGCAACGGCGACTATCCGAACGCTATAATTGTATTGACGAATGCCCTTAAAGCCGAACCCCAAAGCCTGGAAATAGACAAAGACCTCGCGTTTACCTATTATCTGCAACGTAATTATAGTAATGCCGTAGAAGAAGGAAGGAAGCTGATTGCACGGGAAGATGCCGATGAACAGTGTTATCAGATTCTGGGCATGGCCTACAAAGCCATCGACGAAAATAAACAAGCCGATAAAATGTACCGGCAGGGAATTAAAAAATTTCCCAGCAGCGGCGAGTTATATAACGAGTACGGTGAAATGTTATGGGCAAATAAGGACGCAGAAGCCATCCGTTTCTGGGAAAAAGGAATTGAAGTGGATCCCGGATATTCTTCCAACTACTATAATGCCAGTAAATATTATTATTTTACCTACGATAAAGTATGGAGCCTGATTTACGGGGAGCTATTTATTAATCTGGAGAGCTACAGCAAACGTACGCCAGAAATAAAATCGTTGTTGGTGGATGGATATAAAAAACTATTTATCGATCTGAAATCGCCGAAGTCGCTGACAAATAAAAATCAGTTTGCGGCAGCGTACCTGAGCGTGATGATGGATCAGTCACCCACCGTACTAGCAGGGATTACAACGGAATCGCTGGGCGCCTTAAGAGGTAAATATATCCTGGAGTGGTTTGAGAAATATGGAGACAAGTATCCATTTCGACTTTTTGAATATCATCGTCAATTACTGAAAGAAGGATTGTTTGAAGCCTATAACCAGTGGGTATTTGGTGCTTCGATGGGCCTCGTTTCTTTTCAAAACTGGACAACACAACACACGGAAGATTATACCCGGTTTATTAATTTTCAGAAAGGGAGACTATTTAAAGTGCCGGCAGGTCAGAATTATCGTGCATTAAGTAGCAAATAAAGCGTATGAAAAAGCCTGAACGATTGTTTGATTGCATTGCATACCAGATGGAAAAATTTCCAAAACCTGATATGCTGGCGGCAAAAGAAAAAGGAGTATGGAGAAAATACAGCACCGCAGAAGTTGCCGCGACCGTGGATGCGCTGGCTGTCGGACTAATGCATATCGGCGTATCGGGCAATGACGGCAGCGTTGAAATGCAGGATAAAATCGCGATTATTTCCGGCAACCGATCGGAATGGCTCATCACCGATCTGGCAGTACAAAAGCTGGGTGCCGTGCTGGTTCCGGTTTACCCCACGACCAGCAACAATGAAATTGAATTTATTTTTCGGGACGCCGCCGTGAAATACGTGTTTGTGAGCAACGAAGAATTATATGCAAAAATTGAGCTGGTTCGCCCCAACATTCCTTCCATTCAAAAAATTTTTACCTACGATCTCATAGCGGGCGCCGACCATTGGTCGATACTCTTGCAAGGCCTGACTCCGGAAAAAAAACAAACTCTTGATCAGATCAGTGATGCCATTGGCCCCGGCCTGCTCGCCACGATCATTTATACTTCCGGCACCACCGGTACACCCAAAGGCGTCATGCTGACGCATCGGAATATTCTGACCAATGTATTACTCTCGAAAGAAAGTTTTCCATTTGAAGACAAACCCGATTTCAAGGCACTCAGTTTTTTGCCGCTCAACCATATATTCGAGCGCATGGTGAGTTACATATATATGTTCAGCGGAAATAGTATCTATTACGCTGAAAGCCTGGAAACCATCGGCGCCAATCTACTGGAAGTAAAACCAGACCTGTTTACCACCGTTCCCCGGTTGCTGGAAAAAGTATACGAACGGATCATAGCCAAAGGGACCCAACTGAAGGGTATAAAGAGAAGTATATTTTTCTGGGCCGTGGGTCTCGGGAAAAAATACGATAATAATAAGAACTTGGGATTTTGGTATAACCTTCAATTATCTCTGGCGAATAAACTTATATTTAATAAATGGCGGGAAGCATTGGGAAATAATATTAAATATATCATTACCGGTGGAGCGGCATGTCAGGAAAGACTCATACGCATTTTTACCAGTGCCGGGCTGCCCGTTTATGAAGGATACGGACCAACAGAAAATTCACCGGTGATCGCCGTAAACCGCCGTGGTAAGGGTCTTTGCAAATTTGGAACCGTTGGACCCATTTTGAATGGCGTCGACTTCCGGCTGGAACCGGATGGTGAAATTTCGGTTAAAGGACCCAGCATGATGAAAGGTTATTATAAACGACCCGACCTAACGGCCGAAGCAATCATCGACGGATGGCTCCATACCGGAGATATCGGCGTGCTGGAAGATGGAAAATATTTACGGATCACCGACCGTAAAAAAGAATTGTTCAAAACCAGCGGCGGGAAATATGTTGCGCCCTCCGCTATCGAAAATAAATTGAAAGAATCCCGTTTTATTGAACAGGTGATGGTAGTAGGTGCCGAAATGAAATTCGTCAGTGCACTGGTTGTTCCCTCTTTTTTACAACTCACCGATTGGTGCACACAACATGGGTACGATACGAATTCTCATTTAGTCATGATTCAAAATCCATTAGTCATCCAGTTTTATAAAGAAACGTTAGATTCGTATAATCAGCAGTTCAATCATGTGGAACAAATAAAAAAATTCCAGCTCCTGCCAGCAGAATGGAGTATTGAAACCGGTGAACTCACTCCGAAGATGAGTATCAAAAGAAAAATTATTTTCGAAAAATATAAGTCATACATCGATAAGATCTACATCTGATTAAATCCTGCTCTTATAATTCCCCGGCATGAACGAAGAAAATACCAGACTCAAAGACCCTTCCTGGAAAACGTGGGGGCCTTATCTCAGTGAGCGGCAATGGGGAACCGTTCGGGAGGATTACAGCGAAGACGGAAGTGCCTGGGAATTTACTTCCCATGATATGGCCCGTAGCAAAGCATGGCGTTGGGGTGAAGACGGGCTGGGTGGTTTGAGCGATCTTAAACAGCACCTATGCCTCTCCGTTAGTTTGTGGAATACGAAGGATCCCATCCTGAAAGAAAGACACTTCGGACTAACGGGTAATCAGGGAAATCATGGCGAAGACGTAAAAGAATTATACTATTTTCTGGATGCAACGCCCACGCATTCTTATTTGAAGATGCTATATAAATACCCACAGCAGGCCTATCCCTATCAGCAACTGCTGGATGAAAATAGCCGTCGGGGTAAAAAAGACCCGGAATATGAAATACAGGATACCGGTGTATTCAATGAAGGAAAATATTTTGATGTTTTTATCGAATACGCAAAAGCCGGTCCTGAAGATATTTTGATGAAGATCACGGTATATAACCGGGGTCCTGAGCCTGCTCCCATTCACGTATTACCCAATATCTGGTTTCGAAATACCTGGGCATGGGGCTATTCTGCTGATAAACCTACGCTGGAGCGGATGACTCACGATACTATTTTCATTCAACACAAAACATTGGGCAAACGGACACTGCATGCGGAAAATCCGGATCAGTTACTTTTTTGTGACAATGAAAGCAATGTCGAGAAACTTTATTCCGTACCTGGCAAACCGGGTTCCTATTATAAAGATGGCATAAACAATTATATTGTTTCCGGCACAGACTCTGTTAACCCGGCCGAAGCTGGTACGAAAGCAGCGGTGCATTTTAAAAAAATCATTGAACCCGGCAAATCGGAAATATTTCGTTTGCGCATGACTCCGCTACCTGGAGAAAATCCATTCGTAGATTTTGATCAGATATTTACCCAACGAAAAGCCGAAGCGGATATTTTTTATACGGACAGGCAAAAAAATTTAACGTCAGACGAATTAAAAAGTATCCAGCGCCAGGCTTATGCGGGTATGATCTGGTGCAAACAGTTCTATTATTATAATGCAGAAAAATGGATCAAAGGGGATCCGGCTTCTCCCCCTCCGCCCGCCCAACGTAAGAAAGGAAGAAACCATAACTGGCGTCACCTGAATAGTTCGGATATTATTTCCATGCCCGACAGCTGGGAATATCCGTGGTTTGCTGCCTGGGATCTCTCTTTTCATTGTATTTGTTTTGCGGACATCGATCCGGATTTTGCAAAAAATCAACTGATCCTGCTTACCCATGAATGGTATATGCATCCAAATGGTGAATTGCCGGCCTATGAATGGGCATTCGCCGACGTGAATCCACCCATACATGCACTGGCAACCTGGAAACTGTATACCATAGATAAACAAGCAACGGGCATCGGTGACTTTGTTTTCCTGGAAACAATTTTTTTAAAACTGCTCATGAACTTTACCTGGTGGGTTAACCGCAAGGATGTGGAAGGAAATAATATTTTTGAAGGAGGGTTTCTGGGCATGGATAATATTGGGCTTTTCGACCGCAACACAACCTTGCCTGATGGATCTATTCTGGAGCAATCGGATTCGACCAGCTGGATGTGCATGTACTCGCTCAACATGATGCGCATTGCGCTGGAGATGGCGAAAACAAATCCGGTTTATCAGGATATGGCCACTAAATTCTTTGAACATTTTCTATATATCGCCTTTGCCATGTTCTCAGAAGGAGACGATGCGACGGGACTCTGGGATAGCGAAGACGAGTTTTATTATGATGCCATTCAGAAAAGCGATGGTAGCGTGGAGAAATTAAAAATCCGCTCGATGGTCGGACTGATTCCTCTGCTGGCCGTTGAAATACTGGACGACGAACTATTAACAAGTCAGAAAGATTTTACCGATCGTTTGTACTGGTTCCTGACCAACCGTCCGGAAATGGCCAGCCTGGTTTCTAAATGGGGTGAAAAAGGGAACGATGAAAAACATCTGCTTTCCCTGTTGCGCGGACACCGTATGAAACGAATACTGTACCGGATGCTCGATGAGTCGGAGTTCCTGAGCGACCACGGCCTGCGTGCTTTGTCGAAATACCATGATCAGCATCCCTATGAACTCAAAATCGACAACGTTTTATTTTCGGTTCGCTATGCCCCCGGTGAATCCGAGACCGGACTCTTCGGCGGTAATTCAAATTGGCGAGGACCCGTCTGGATGCCGATGAACTACCTGATCATCGACGCCCTACGACGATTCCATGATTATTACGGCGATGATTTTAAAATAGAATATCCGACCCATTCTGGCGAGCTATTTACACTCAATGAAATTGCAGAAAAACTGATGGACCGCGTGATCTCTTTATTTACCCGGAATTCCGAAGGGACAGTGGCCGCTTATGGTGACCAGACGCTGTTCCAAACCGATCCTCATTTCAAAGACTACACTCTTTTCTTTGAATATTTTCATGGAGATACCGGGAAAGGGCTGGGCGCTTCCCATCAAACAGGCTGGACCGGCCTCGTTGCCCGGATGCTAACCCTCCGTTAGCCCTTTAATCAGCTATCTTTACTGGTCGAATTATTAAAAGTGGAAAAAAGCAATTTTGTAGATCAGATAAGGGTTTTTTGCAAAAGCGGACATGGCGGCCCCGGATGCAAACATTTCATGCGCACCAAATACAACGCACTCGCCGGACCCGACGGAGGGGATGGCGGCCGGGGCGGTCATATCATTCTACGTGGAAATAAAAATACCTGGACCCTTCTCCCCCTGCGTTACTATAAGTTTGTACATGCCGAAGACGGCGAAAGCGGCAGCGGGAATAACAGCTCTGGCCGTTTTGGAAAAGACGTTTACATCGATGTGCCGCTGGGCACCATCGCACGTGACGAAGCATCCGGATTACAGGAAGTAGAAATTCTGGAAGACGGCCAGGAAGTGATTTGGTTGAAGGGCGGTCGCGGGGGACAGGGAAATGCCCGTTTTGCGACACCCACCAATCAGGCCCCCGAGCATTCCCAACCCGGAGAAGATGGCTTGGAAGGCTGGAAAGTTCTGGAATTAAAAGTACTGGCCGACGTCGGTCTGGTCGGTTTCCCCAATGCAGGGAAATCAACATTGCTATCGGTGGTGACCGCGGCTACACCCAAAATAGCGGACTACGCCTTCACTACGCTGGTTCCCCAACTGGGTATGGTTGAATACCGGGATGGTAAAAGTTTTTGCATCGCCGATCTGCCCGGTATTATTGAAGGCGCCGCAGAAGGAAAAGGGCTTGGCCACCGTTTTTTACGGCATATCGAAAGAAATGTCGCGCTGCTGTTCCTCATTCCGGCAGATAGTGCGGATCATGGAAAAGAATTTGAAATTTTACGGTACGAATTAGAAAAATATAATCCAGAATTGCTGGATAAACGTTTTGTGATTGCCATTAGTAAAAGCGATCTGCTGGATGAAGAATTAATAACGGCAATACGGAAGGAACTACCCGCCAATATTCCGAATATTTTTATTTCATCGGTTACACAAAAAGGTATTCTGGAACTCAAGGACCTACTTTGGTCCATCATGAACGAAGACAAATAGCAGCGCCCATTTTTCGAATTTTCTTATCTTCATTGACTCGCAAAAGAATGAACAAATATTGCCGCTTGCTGATTCTACTGGTGTGTTTCCATCACCCAATTTCGGGAACAAGTCAGTCATTGCGGGAAGAAGCCGATTCGATCCGGATCATCCGCGGCGTTCCGGGAATGGTATATGCTGTTTTCACCGCAGACAGCATTATCGAATTCAATGTGGTTGGTTTCCGGGTATTCAAACAAAAAGATTCCATTCAAAAAAAAGACCGGTTCAATATCGGAACGAATACGGCAGCACTCACTGCTTTTATCGCTGCGAATCTGGTGGATGAAGGAAAAATAAAGTGGGACAGCAAGCTACTGGATGTTTATCCTGAATTTAAAAAGAAAATATTTCCGGTTTATAAATCGATTACCCTTCAGGATCTTATAGGAAGCAGAAGCCGCATTCAGCCTTTTACGGAATTGGCTGACTGGTCTAAAACGCCCGATATCAAAGGCAACATCATTGCGAGAAGAAAAAACTTCACGTTTTGGATGATCCAACGTAAACCAAACATGGACAATTTTCTTCAAAAGAAAATTGTATTCTCCCTGGCGGGCTATGTGATGGCTGCTTCGATGATGGAAAAAGTAACCGGTAAGGCCTGGGAGGATCTGCTAACTGAATACGTACGTAAACCACTGAAGATTTCTTTGCACTATTCCTGGCCAAACCTGACAGATCCTGCAAGTCCTTACGGGCATTGGTCCGCCGGAAATTATTTTCGCGCAGAAGAACCCGACACCTGGTTAAAAGTCAATCCGATTTTATATCCCGCGCATGATGTCGCCCTGAATATGCCAGACTATATAAAATTTATGCAGGAAAATCTTCGCGGTTTATCGGGTGAAAAAACAATCTTGCCGCAAGCAGGTTTTGAATTTCTTTTTTTTGGCATGCCCGACTATGCGATGGGCTGGAACAATGGTAGTTTGAATGATCAGGCATTTGCCTTTCATGAGGGTATTTCCCTATTGTTTAATTGCAGAACAGAAATTCTAAAAGAAAAAAAACGCGGCATCATTGTAATGTGTAATTCGGGGGATAAGGATGGACGCGGAGCTGTGCTGGATCTGACGCGTTTGCTGGAAGAGAAATTTTTCTGACCTCAATGCCCACGTGTGAATCAGAAATAAAAATAAAAATTATTTTGAACCCGTATGATGAATTGCATCGCGATGATCCCGGCCAGATATGCCTCGACACGTTTCCCAGCTAAACTGATGCAGTTGCTGGGAAATAAAACCGTCATCCGGCATACGTACGAAAATACCTTAAAGACCGGTTTGTTTGATCAGGTGATCGTGGTAACCGACAGTTCCATCATTTATGATGAAATAAAAAATAACGGCGGAAACGCCATTATGAGTCTCAGATCGCATGAGAGCGGCAGCGACCGGATCGCCGAAGCAGTTGAAAGTCTGGCAGTAGAGATCGTGGTAAATGTGCAGGGTGATGAACCGTTTGTCCAAAAGAAACCGCTGCAAAAATTATTGGATGTTTTCAGTAGTGATAACGGCAAACAGATTCAGGTAGCGTCTCTGATACAGCTGATGAAAGATAAAAAAAACATATCCGATCCAAACTATGTAAAGGTGGCGGTGGACCTTCAGATGAACGCGCTTTTTTTTAGTCGTAATGTAATCCCTTACCCTCGCGACCAAACCATAGCTATTCCTTATTATGAACATATCGGCGTATATGCTTTCAGAAAGCAGGCACTGTTGAATTTCACCCGATGGCCGGTCACCACGCTGGAAGCAGCAGAAAAAATCGAATGCCTGCGTTTTCTGGAACATGGCATACCGTTAAAAATGGTATTGACAGATTATATGGGTATTGAAATTGATACCCCGGAAGACCTGCAGCAAGCTTTAAAATTTCTGGCTTAAAAACTGAAAATCAAAAACGAAGTCATATGAAAGACGCAATGTGGGGTATAGATCTGGGCGGCACGAAAGTAGAAGGAATTATTTTGCGAGGCGCCCTGGATCCCGAAACAATTATCCGGACGCGCGTGGATACTGAGGCATCACAGGGCTATGATCACGTGATCGGCCAGATAGAAAAGCTGGTCGATAAAATGAAGGCTGAATCCAAATTAAAACCCACTGTCATTGGGATCGGCACGCCGGGTATTCTGGATCCGGTAACGCACACATTGAAAAATTCCAATACGACCATCTTAAATCATCAGCCGATAAAAAAAGATATCGAAAATCGGTTACAGTTGCCCGTTATACTGGCAAACGATGCCAACTGCTTTGCCCTGGCAGAAACAACCTGGGGTGGCGTTAAAAAAGTATCACCAAAAGCACGGATGGTTTTTGGAATAATCATGGGAACCGGTGTTGGTGGGGGACTTGTGATCGATGGAAAAATATGGGAAGGTCATCATGGCATCGCCGGAGAGTGGGGACATAATTTTCTGGATGAATCGGGCGGCCCCTGTTATTGCGGGAAAACAGGCTGTGTAGAAAAAATAATATCCGGACCCTCGTTACAAAAATTTTATACGTCCATCGCAGGTGTTGAAAAACATTTAAAAGAAATCGTAGCAACGGTTGATACCGATCCCTATGCCCGTCATACCATCGACCGATTGAACCACTTCTTTGGCAAAGCGGTATCCTCTATCACCAACATGCTCGATCCGGATATCATTGTCGTGGGCGGCGGAGTGGGGAATATCGACGAAATTTACACGGCTGGTGCAGCCAGTCTGAAACATTTTATTTTTAATAACTATTGTACCGTGCCGGTTATCCGGCCGGAGCTCGGCGACAGTGCCGGTGTCTTTGGCGCAGCTGCACTAACACAGAATAATTAATTTATGAACTGGCCATGTATTCAAACGCCGGGCCCTAAGACTAAAATATGATGAAGTTCCAAAATTTCAAGATGGTCAGTTATGTCGTGTATGGCAGAGGAAGTTTTAATCAGCTGGAAGAAATTTTAGCTCCGCAACGAAAAGGCAAGTCACCCATGATTTTTCTGCTAGATCATTTTTTTGAAAATTCAGCACTGGCGGGTCGAATACCGCTGCATCCAAGTGATAAGATTATTTACGCCGATGTAACTCAGGAGCCAAAAACAAAACAGGTAGACGCACTGGCCAATCAGTTAAAAGCGGAATTCGGAACGGTCAGCGGCGTGATCGGAATCGGTGGCGGTTCCGTGATGGACCTGGCCAAAGCGGTTTCGCTGATGATGACCAATCCCGGTTCTTCGGCAGACTATCAGGGATGGGATCTCGTAAAATTACCAGGCGTTTATAAAGCCGGTATTCCAACGTTAAGTGGTACCGGCGCAGAAGTCTCGCGCACAACCGTTCTCACGGGCCCGACCCGTAAGCTGGGCATGAACTCCGATTTTACTCCTTTCGATCAAATTATACTTGATCCGGAGCTGACCGCGGGTGCTCCCGAGAATCAGCGATTTTTCACCGGCATGGATTGTTATATTCATTGCATAGAAAGTTTAACCGGAACTTTTTTGAATGAATTCAGCAAATCCTATGGAGAAAAAGCCCTCAACCTTTGCCAGGAAGTTTTTCTGGGAGATGGGGCATGGAGTACACAACATGATGATAAGCTCATGATGGCTTCCTATGCCGGCGGAATGAGTATCGCGTATTCTCAGGTGGGCGTTGCTCATGCCGTGAGTTACGGCCTGGGCTACCTGCTGGGAACAAAACACGGGGTGAGCAACTGTATCGTATTCGATAAACTGGAATCGTATTATCCGGTTGGAGTACGGGAATTCAAACAAATGGTGGAAAAAAACCACATTCAAATACCACAGCATATCACAAAGGGCCTATCGGATGAACAGTTCGATATCATGATTGATGTTTCACTAGGCATGAAACCGCTCTGGGAGAATGCACTTGGTCCCGATTGGGAAAAGCAGATGACAAGAGAAAAACTGAGAACACTTTACGAAAAGTTGTAATAAAACTTTTGCTTTAAGGCTTAACCGTCTTTTATACCTATTCGGCATTACTTTTGCTGATTTTAAATGAGTTCCATGTCGTTGGACTGCACTAAATCCTTTAAACCCCTGTTAACTCTAAAGAATAATGCGGATCGCGTGTATAATAATGGCCCATCGAGATCCTCTTCAGATAGAGCGCCTGATTAATAAATTCAGCCCTTTACCGTTTGATTTTTTTATACATCTTGATAAAAAGGTTAATGAAACTTCTTTTCTTTACTTAGCGAATCTTCCACAGGTATATTTTATTGAGAAAAGAATTCGGGTTCGCTGGGCTTCCTATAGTTTTTTAACTGCCGTGCTTCAATCATTCAGGGAAGTACTGAGCAGTAGCAATAAATATGATTTTATCAGTATCATGAGTGGCCAGGATTATCCTATCAAACCGGTTGATGCGATCTATAATTTACTGGAATCAAATAAAGGAAAAAATTTCATCTGTTTCGAAGAAAGTAATGAATGGTGGAGTCATGCCATTACGCGGATCAATCAATATCATTTTACAAATTTTGATTTCAGGGGCAGATACCGCATTCAGTTTTTTCTGAATTTCTTACTTCCAAATAGAAAATTTCCTTTACCCTATATGCTTTATGGCGGTTCGAGGGCGATGTGTATGACCATTGGGTCCGATTGCGCCGAATACATTTTAAATTTTATTGAATCTGATAAAAAGCTCCGGCGATTTATATGGTTTACCTGGGGTCCGGATGAATTTGTCATTCCCACCCTAATCATGAATTCAAAATTCAGCCAGTCGGTCGTAAATAATAATTTCTATTATATTGATTGGTCGAAGGGAGGCGCAAATCCCAAAACACTTACCGTAGAAGATTTTAGCGTTTTATCTACCTCTGATAAAATGCTGGCGCGTAAATTTGATTTGCAACAGGATCCGGTAATACTGGATATGCTGGACAAAATGAATTAATTCAGCAATCTTATTTACTTTTCATCTCCATGCGGCAACGTTTTAAATACTGCTTCGTCTACCTGCACCAAATATATTTTTTTTAATTCGGCAATCCATTCATTCTCCAATTCATTCTGATAATCGTTTATTCCAAGGCCCCGGGCCTGATCAAAGCTCCTGGGAGAAGATTTTACATATTCCCGAATGATATAGGCGAACTGTACCGATTGATCCTTATGAATCTGAAATTCAGTGAAGGTTCCTACTTTCATCGGAAGAAGATTGCCGGGCAACTGTTTCTGTTCAAAGCGGCCGGAATCGACCTGAATGCCGGCACCGCTAAAATGATCGATTGTGGTTCGCCAGTGTGTGATATCCGATTCGAGCAATTTCTGCAATTTTTCTCCTGTTTCCCGGTTGCCTGCACTAAAAACAATCGCTTCTTTCCCCGGCTTCCACCAGTAGTTTTGAGTATGGGATGAAAAATATTTTTCCAATCCATTGGAATCAGCTGCCGCTTTCTCCCATACCTGACGTTGCATGATATCAAATAATAAATTACCATCCTGAAACTCGGCCACCTGCGCAGCAAATGTTTTATTATACTCCTCCAAATGATTTCTATAATATTCGAACGCGGCGGTTTGCCTGTAGGTATCGAATATCGCAGCAGGTGTGCGGCCATTGACCAGTGAAAGATTGGATCTGATACTTTTCCGGTAAGCAATCCAGTCGCCGACACGGAATAATTTACCGGAGAACTGAAACAGTGGTGACTGATCGTTTATTCCGGTCCGTGCGGACGGTTTTTTATTCTGCAGAAGGCTGTCCGTATAATCCCAAAATGGTTGATCCGGATTAATGAATGCTTTAAATTTTGTTTGAATCAAAATGTTCTGCAACATATGTTTTCGGGAAACGGCCACCCTCGGATCGGTCTTCACCCGCTCCTTAAAAGTTTCCAATACTTTCTGGTCGGCTACCAACGCAACAGGTTTTTTTGAAATTCTTTTGATGATATGATATCCGAATTCCGAAGCAAAAGGCGCCGACAGATCCCCGTCTTTTTTTAATTTGAATGCTGCCTCTTCAAATCCTGACTCGTATTTACCGATGCCGAATTCAGGCAATATACCACCCGTCTGATAAGATAAATTATCACCACTGAATTTTTTAGCCAACTCACCAAAATCAGCACCCGCCTGCAACGCAAGATAGATAGAATCAGCCCGGCGTTTGGTATCGGCCTTCGCTGCGTCATTCGCCTGGTAAGGAAAAATTAATAATATCTGTGCAATATGTATTCGTCCCACGCCATTTCTTTGAACCGTTTTTTTCACGATCATATAGCCACCGTCCGTTCTGAAAGCATTACTGTATTTACCTACCGGAGTGTTGTATGCAACGGTTTCCATCGTATAAGGCAGATCAAAAACTGTTACAAAACCAATAGCGCCACGATTATTTTTAACATCCGGATCGGCAGAATACTGAATCGCAACCGATTCAAAATCTTTTTTAGCTTTCAATGCGGCATAAGCCTCCTGAATTTTTTGAAATGCTTTGAGGGTATCGGCAGGAATGGTATTTTTTGAACAGGTAACATAAATATAAGATAGCCGAATATCCAGCTGACTTCTGTTAAATGCCTCTGCAGCCATACTATTCAGACTTCCTTCATCATTAGTATACTGGTCTGCAATCTGATTTTTAAAATTCTGCAGTTCCGAAATTTGCCCCGGCAGGGTATCCAGTTTACTGGCAAAGGCAGCCTGAACTTTCAACCGGTAACGAATATAGAGATCCAGATAATCGCGGTATGCTTTTACAGTAGCTTTTGTATTTGCATTATTTTTCCTAAAAGCCGTGAGAAATTCGTCCCTCGAAATAATATGATTGCCATATCGAACAAGCGTCTGACCGAAAAATGATTTGGAGTAAATGAGCAGGAAGAGGATCAGTACAACATTCTTCATATCACGGCGTATTAACCTTTTTTAGTTTGAGGTTGATCACTTCATCCACCTGCTCATAGGAAAGTTTTTTTGCTACGATCCGCTTATCCTTATCGAGTAGAAAAAGAATGGGCGTTTGATAAACATCATATAACTGTCGGAAATCGGGTCGTCCGGCAGTAGCTTCCGCATCATGCTGGGCCGTTGTCTGGTAAACGTTTATCCAATCGCCCAAATTGTGATCCCGGATGAATTTCCGCCAGTTTTCCTGCCCCCCGTCGACCATCACACTAAAAATCTGAACCCCCTCATATTTCCATTTCGCCTCGTAGATCGAATCCAGTTTGGGTATCGTTTCTTTACAATGACTGCAGGTAGGATCCCAAAAACAAATCAGCACAAAGTTGGCGGGTACTTCATAGAGCGAGCGCACCTTCCCGGCGGTATCGGTCATCTCCAGGTTTGGAGCGGACTGGCCGATGAGGTTGGCCATAATGCTGTAAGCGCGGTCGTTTACATATTTCCGGTATTTCTCGGTAAAAAAATCAGCTTGCCCGGTGTTGATATATTTTTCAAACAGATGAATAAAAACCGCGTCCTGACCCATGTATTCGGGATTTATATATTTCTGGGTGAAAAAGACAAACAAAAATTTAAACATGTCTTTGTTGGTCCGCGAGAACAATAACATGTGGTCGATCTCCCGATTAATAGAATCCGGTTCAGGTGACACCAGGTCTTTATAATAGCGTTCTAATTTCGGTTCAAAAATGGGTGTGCGGATCAGGCGGTCGTCCGTAAATGAAATATTATCCCAGTAGTGTGCCTTATAGTAACGATAGGCGAATGTACTGTCGGGGCGACCATTGGGCAGCATCGGTGTGGATGGAACGGCCGGTTCCTTTAATACGCTGAGCAAAGCAGCTAACAACGAATTCGGATCTTTACTTTGAATTTCTTCGCGATATTTTTTTACTTCTTCATTTACCCCGCGCATCTTTTCTTTCAAAGCTGCCGAGTCTTTTTTTGATTTGGTTTGCGCCAGCTGCGTTTGCATGCCAGCGATCTGCTTACCATGAAGATTCATGAATTCTGTGTAAGCAAGAAAGGAAGTGTTTTCCGGTGAACCGGTAAAAACAATACTTCCAGGTAAACGCGCTGAATCGGCTATTATGGAGAAATGCTGTTGCTGGTCGATGAGTAATTCAAACAGGATTTCTTTTTTCGGCGAAACGATAAAGTAGATCCCGCCGGGTAATTTTTCTTTGCCTTTAAATTCCCCTTCCGATTGGTCGTTCAGAATCACGGAATCTGTCACAGCCTTTACTTTCCCGTAGTGATAACCCAGGTATATTTTGCTGTTCACAAAGGGTTTCAACTTCAGCCGGATGGCATAGCCCTGTGAATAACCACAAAAAACGGGCAGCAGAAAAAAGAGGACAAAAAAAGTCTTTTTGAATAAAAGGTTGGTCATAGGATTGCTAAATTAAGATAATCCTACATTTGCCGTCGTGGGAAAAAAGAAAAATATTGTTTTAGAAAACCTGCTGGTAACCGGTTACGCTGCAGAAGGGAAGTGCCTGGCACGGCATGAAGGGAAAGTAATTTTCATGGAACACGCCGTTCCCGGAGATGTTGTCACGGTCCGGTTAACCAAAAACAAAAAGGATTGGGCCGAAGCACAGGTGATAAAAATCACCCAATTTTCAGCTGAACGGATCCAGCCGTTTTGCAAACATTTCGGTGTTTGCGGTGGTTGCCAATGGCAAATGCTCTCCTATGAAAAACAGTTGGAATATAAGCAGGACCAGGTAGTACAAAGTCTGAAGCGCATTGGAAAACTGGAATTACCGGAGATCCCGGCCATCCTGGGTTCCGACAGAATCACCGGCTACCGGAACAAACTCGAATATACCTTTTCCAATCGCCGGTATCTATTGAGAGAAGAGTTATCGAATCCGGAGATTTCCACCCTGCATAACGCCGCCGGATTTCATGCCCGCGGAATTTTCGATAAGGTGGTGGACGTGGACACCTGCTATCTGCAGGATGAGCCCACTAATTTCATCCGTAAGGAAATCAAACGATGGGGCATCGAAAACGGAGTTTCTTTTTATGACATACAACGTCATGAAGGATATCTGCGAACGGTACAGGTGAGGCTCTGCCGCACGGGAGAGATTATGGTGAATGTCGTTTTTGGCTATCTGGATGAGAATATGCAAAATGCCCTGCTCACGCACCTGCAAAATCTGTTTCCGGCCATTACCACCCTGCTCTCTACCATTAACCCCAAGTGGAACGATAGTCTCAACGATCTTCAGCCGATAACTTTTTATGGAAAAGGATATGTGGTGGAGAAGCTGGAACGTTTTTCGTTTAAAATCGGGCCGAAGTCTTTCTTCCAGACAAACACTGCCCAAGCCGAACGTTTATATCAGGTAGTGCGTGCCTTCGCGGCACTGACCGGTGAAGAAACGATTTTTGATCTCTACTGCGGAACCGGCAGTATTGGAATTTTTCTGAGCGACCAGGTGAAAAAACTTATTGGCATCGAGCTGATCCCGGAAGCGATTGCAGACGCAAAAGAAAATGCTTTGTTAAATCATGTGGAACATGCAGCTTTTTTTGCAGGAGATGTTTCTGTTATTTGTGACGATGCCTTTTTTGCGCTGCATGGGCGGCCGGACCTGATTATTTCTGATCCGCCCAGGGCCGGCATGTCGGATAAACTGGTGGCCAAGCTGCTGGAAATCGCAGCTGAAAAAATTATTTATGTGAGCTGTAACCCGGCTACCCAGGCCCGCGACCTGCAATTGCTATCGGAGAAATATACTATTTCAGCTGTACAACCCGTTGATATGTTTCCGCATACCCTTCATATCGAAAATGTGACTGCGCTTTTCTTAAAACATTAACTTGCAGTCAGTAATTTTTTTTGACTTATGGCAGATTTCCGTTTGGGGCGTTCGCAGGTAATTCCGCCTATAATTAAAAACCTGCTCATTTTAAATGTCATCATTTTTTTAATTCAGCTGACGATGGAACGCAGTGGTTCTCCGATGATGGAGAACTATTTTGCCCTGCACGATATCAGATCTGTTTTATTTAAGCCGCATCAGCTGGTCACGTACATGTTTCTCCATGGAGGTTTCATGCATCTTTTCTGGAACATGCTGATCCTCTGGATGTTTGGAAGTATCCTCGAAAATTTTTGGGGTCCCAGGCGTTTCCTGACTTTTTATGTCGTCTGCGGAATTGGTGCAGCCGCCCTGCAATTATTCGTACTTTATCTGAGTCCGGATTATTCCGATTCGGCGACCTTGGGCGCTTCCGGGGCCATTTTCGGATGTATGGTTGCCTTCGGGCTCCTGTTTCCTAACAGCCTGATCTATATCTATGCGCTGATTCCGGTGAAAGCAAAATGGGCCGTACTGGCCTATGTGGTATATGAGTTGTTTCTGGGGGTAAAAAATTCGGAAGGTGATAATGTGGCGCACTGGGCCCATCTGGGGGGTGGGCTGATTGGCCTGCTGCTGGTATTTTACTGGAGAAAAACAGATCATCACCGAAAAATATACTGAACCAGGACTCTTTCTGAATGTTAAATGAAACATATAGATAACCGGCGGACGGGAAAAGACTTTGGCTATGAATGTAAAAGAAGACAGTTACCGAAAAAAAATGCTTCTGGGTCAGGACGGAAATGCACTTGTTCAACTCATCGTTCTCAATGCGGTGATTTTCGTGGTGCTTAAGTTTGTCTACCTGGTATTCCTGGCCAGCAACACCCGCATTGAAGCCTACTATACCCACGTATACAACTGGTTTATTTTACCGGCAAGTGTCGAAAAGCTGGCCTGGCGTCCGTGGACCCTGATCAGTTTTATGTTTACCGATCAGATGTTGTTTCGCTTTGTTTCCAATATGTTTTGGTTATGGAGTTTTGGATATATTTTGCAGGACCTCACCGGCAACAAAAAAATTATTGCTATTTATTTATACGGCGGAATTGGCGGCGCGGTACTGTATATTCTCGGTCACCTGATTTTCCCCCAGCTTCGTGCACAGATGGATACAGACACGCTCGGGGCAGCCAATTGCTCAATTGCAGCCCTTGCCGTAGCGGTTACGGTGGTTTCCCCCGATTACCGTATCTTCCCCCTGATCAGTGGCGGTATCCCGTTATGGATACTGAGTCTGATTTTTCTGTTGATCAATTTTTCTGGTATACCGAACGGGGACTGGGCCACCTATCTAGCCTATACCGGCGCTGCAGGCATAGGATATTTATTTATTTTTCAAATGCGCCGCGGACGCGATGGCAGTGCCTGGCTGAATCAATTGTTCGACTGGACAAGAGATCTGTTTAACCCCGACAAAAAGAAAAAATCTTCAAATAAAAAAGATGAATTTTATTATAATGTAGCGGACACACAGCCATATAAAAAAATTCCAAACATCACCCAGAAAAGAATTGATGAAATTCTGGACAAAATCAATCAACAGGGATATCGTTTTCTCACCAGTGAAGAAAAAGATATTCTGAAGCGGGCAGCCGAAGAAGAAGATTTTTAATCCCCCATATTCTTCTATATGGCATCCCTGCGTATCATCACCAAACGTTTTTTCCTTTTCCTGAATATCGCGGTCAGTGTTATATTCCTGCTGAGTTGCTGTAACGCTTTTCTGCATCCGGATAAATGGTGGTTTGTTTCTTTACTGGCATTTATTTTTCCGCTGCTGCTGATTTTACAATTAATTTTTTTAGTCTTCTGGCTGTTCACCTGCGCGCGCTATGCCATTATTTCCGGGATCTGCCTGCTCATTGGCTGGCAGAATATTCATGCGTTTTTTGGATTCAGTCTGCATCAGAACGATTTCTCTCATAAACCGCCCAATAGCATCCGGATGATGACCTGGAACGTGCGACGCTGGGATGAATTCACTACAAAAAAAATAGGTGCTTCGGGCCATCGCATCCCCATGTTAGAACTCGTGGGTCAGCAACAGGCCGATGTGCTTTGCTTTCAGGAGTTTTATGAACCACAAGATTCCGACAAATCGAATATTCGCTATATCCGCGAAAAACTAGGTTTCCCATATTATTTTTTCTCGCGGGATTATCACAATCGCACGATGAAATATGAAACCGGCGTCATCATATTTTCGAAATACCCGATTATAGCAACTTCTCAGCAACATTTTAATGAAGACTCTTTACTTCAAACCGAGAGTTTGATTTCAACAGATCTCGATATACGGGGAAACAGAATCCGCATTTTTACGACGCACCTGCAATCGGTACTCTTCAAATCCAAGGATTTCCGAAATGTAGAGATTCTGCGGAATGCAGAAGACAGTATGTTGCAGGCCTCCTGGTCGCTGGCCAAAAAACTTAAGTATGCGCTGGGGTTGCGGGGTTTTCAGGCAGACACGGTAAGAAGGCATCTTGACGCCAGTGAATACCCTCCCGTTATCTGTGGCGATTTCAATGATGTGCCTAATTCGTATACCTATTTTCATATTCGTGGCAACCGGCAGGATGCATTTATTGCCAAATGTTTCGGAATCGGCCGGAGTTATATTCATATTTCACCCAGCCTGCGCATTGATTATATTCTTCCTTCACCGGAATTTGCCGTGCTCCAAAGCAAGAAACTGGAATCCCCGTTTTCAGATCATCACGCAATGCTCACCGACCTGCAGCTGCCCCAGGTAAAGCGATAAATGTTTATATTTGGGCGAAGGCATGAGCAACTTAAAAGTTTATAATTCTTATACAAGACAGAAGGAAGAATTTATTTCCATTACGCCCCATCATGTGGGCATGTATGTATGCGGACCGACGGTCAGCGGCGAAAGTCATCTGGGCCACGCCAGGGGTTTCATCACCTTTGATGTGATTTACCGCTATCTGCTTCACCTGGGGTACAAAGTGCGCTACGTGCGCAATATCACTGATGCCGGACATTTTGAAGAAGAGGGGCGGGAAGCAGAAGATAAGATTGCGAAAAAGGCCATGATCGAAAAACTGGAACCCATGGAGTTGGTACAGAAATATACCAATCTCTTCCACTGGGCGATGCAGCAATTTAATAATCTAGAACCCAGCATTGAGCCCACAGCCACGGGTCATATCGTCGAGCAGATCAATATGATTCAGCAAATCATCGCCGCCGGATATGGATATGCCGTGAACGGTTCGGTGTATTTTGATGTAAAAAAATATGCGGAGAAATATCCTTACGGAAAACTCAGTGGCCGCAAGCTGGACGAGCTGCTGGAAACCACCCGCGACCTGGAAAGCCAGGAAGAGAAACGTAACCGGCAGGATTTTGCTCTTTGGAAATCTGCACCGCCCGGTCATATCATGCGTTGGAAGAGCCCTTGGGGAGAAGGGTTTCCCGGCTGGCATATCGAATGTTCGGCGATGAGTACAAAGTATCTCGGTCCCCAGTTTGACATACATGGCGGCGGGATGGACCTCATGTTTCCGCATCATGAAAGTGAAATCGCCCAGAGTATGATCTGCAATCAGGAGATGGCAGCCCGTTATTGGATTCACAATAACATGATTACCATTAACGGGAAAAAAATGGGTAAGAGTTATAATAACGTGATTCGCTTGACAGATATGTTTTCAGGCAATAGCCCGTTGCTGGCGCAGGCGTATCATCCGATGACGATCCGGTTTTTTATTCTGCAAACGCAATATCGCAGTACCCTGGATTTTGGAAACGAGGCATTACAGGCAGCAGAAAAAGGGCTGAAAAGACTTTGGGAAGCTTATCTGGAACTTAGCCGGATGGAAAATGATCCGTTAAAACAGCTGAATGATACAATCGAATTACAATTTAATACGTTGTGCCAGGAGATGGATGATTTCATGAATGATGATTTCAATACGGCCAAAGTGCTGGCCAATATTTTCCAGCTGGTAAATCATATTAATTCATTCCGTAGCGGCGATCTCGAGAAGTCTACCCTGTCTGTAAAGACACTGGCCTATGCAAAGCAACATTTTAAGACTTATATTGAAGACGTAATGGGACTTGGGGAAGAGAAGGGAACGGATTCTGACAAACTCAATGGTATCATGCATCTGCTGATCGATATCCGCCGGGAAGCCAAAGCGAAGAAAGATTATCAAACCTCCGACCGCATCCGCAAACAATTATTGGAAATCGGCATCCTGCTGAAAGATGAAAAAGATGGCCGCGTGAGTTTCAGCCTCGAATAACTAAAGCGATCTGGAGATGAAAAAAATTTATGCAAAACCGGTTCTATATTTTTTAATTGTCAGTCTGGTCATTATCGGGGGGGCATGTAAAAAAAACCAGTCGAGCGGCTTCAATCCAAGCACCACGACCCTGACTCATCTGCTCGCTAACGGGAGTAATACAACCATATTTAATTCAGCGGTAATAAAAGCAAAACTGGATACGGTGTTCGGGAGTTCTTCCCTGTTTACACTGTTCGTACCGAACAATGATGCCTGTAACCAATCCGGTTTTTCACAATCGGTCATCAATGGATTTAGTTACGACCAGGCACGGCAATGGGTACTGTATCAAACCTATGCGGGCGCGGCACTCACAGCCGAATCATTTATTGGTCATTCGGAGATGAAGCTCATTATGGCGAATGGCGATTCAATCTTTGTAAGAGGCGATTCCAACCAGACTTTTGTCAATGGATTTCAACTGAATACCGCCGAAGCCGTCGCGAGTAATGGAGTGATGCTCGCACTACAAAACGTGTTCGTGATGCCAACACAAAATCTGATGCAAATGGTCGCCAGCGATACGACACTCAGTTTTTTTAATACCGCTATTCAACAGTCGACTGCCATTCCGGACTCGCTGAGCACCCGGCTATCGAACAATGCACCCTATACCGTACTGGCGCCGGACAATGATGCTTTTAGAAAGTTGGGATTTAATACCCCCGCCGATCTGGATTCAGTAAGTCCCGACAGTTTACGGTCGCTGGTTTTATTGCACTTGATTCCGCAGCGATTATTTAGTTATGATATATCGGATAGCAGTACGTTTCAAACCGTCTCGGACAGCACCCTGATGTTCAATTTCACCGGTCTGCTCACTACGGTACAGGTGCAGGGTAGTGTGTACACTTCTAATGTAATCTCCCTGAATTCAATGGCGATCAATGGAGTGTTATTTAAGATTGATGAAATACTGGATCGTTAGCGACTCATAATTGCTGTTGAAGAGTGGCAACCAGCGAAAAAATTATGCGTATTTATTCAGGAATGGGCTTTATGCGGACGGGTTAAATGTATCGTCTGCTTTAGCAGATTTTGATTTATCGGAAGTTCGTTCGAAGAAATAATTATATTGCGGATAGTCAGCAGATTCATTCATATATTAAATATTAAAAGATGAAAAACATCAGATTAATCCTGATCGTGGCTTCCGTATTGACTTTGGGAATGATTAGTTGTAGTAAGAAAGGGGATACCGGACCGACAGGCGCTACCGGCCCCGTAGGACCTACCGGCCCGGACAGTGTAGTCTATTCCAATTGGATTAATTTGAGTTTTACCTATAATGCAACGGATTCGGCGTATGTTGATACGCTGGCCGCAAGTTCCTTAACGAAGGCTATTCTGGACAGCGGAGTGATTCTGACATACATGAATTTCCCTGAAACTAACGGAACATTCCATGTGGTCCCGATGTCTGCTCTGGCTTCCGACGGTTTAATCGAAAACTACTCGGTGGGTGCAATCAACATCAAATCTTTTGTTGGAGACTTAACGGGCTATCAGTACCGGTATGTAACGATTCCCGGCTCCAAGGTGGCGGGCAACAGTGCAAATAAATCATACAAAAGATATTCAGTAGCCGAATTGAAAGCGATGCCGTTTACACAGGTTCAGAAAATTGTTGCAGGAACTGGGAATTAAAAAAACTTCCGGGACATTTATTTTCTAACGGTCGTATTTTTTAAGAAAATCAACAAGATCCGGATCTGTGTGTGTGGCCGTATCTGACAACGTTCTACCAAAAAAATGTACTTCGTATTCATTTCGGTAGAGTCCGTTCGCCTGGGTTTTTGCAAATACTTTTTTATTAAAAGAAGTATAAGTTAAATATCCCAGCGATGCGATTCCGAGTAAAAGGTAAACAAGCAGGTAAATCGTCGTTACCAGCTTGACGAAGCGATTTTGTGCGAATGTCGTTTGACTAATAACTGCAGCGACCAACGGAATAACAGGCACCCAGAAACGTGGATCCTGAAAGGGCCAGTTGAACATGAGGAGCAGGTAGAATAATAAATAAGCCTTCACAACGAAAGGAACATTATTCCTTCTGGTAAAACAGATGTATACAAACCAGCAGATGCCTAAAAGACCCGCAATGATAAATACCCAATCGCCCAGTGCTCCGGGCAGATAAGCCGTCACTTTCGATTTAGAAATGTTCATCATCACCATGGCCCAGTCCGACAAATGCCAGCCAATCATTGTCGAAAAATGAACACCTTCTTTGAATTGCGTCGACATCACTCCGGTGTAGTGAACAAGGCCCAGCTGTTTGGAAAAAAATAACATGCCCACGATGCCAAGCAAAATCACTCCGGCAATGATTTTATTTTTCCTTAATAAAATCAGGAGTTGTTTTCTGTATTCCCATAGGAGGGCGACAAAAAGGGCGGCCACCAGGGTGATACCAACTGTTCTTGTTATAAACGCGAGTCCTGCGAAAATAAAAGCCATGAGCAGATGTAAAAACTTTTTAGTTTGAACAAACTGGTAAAACGCATAGATACCGGCCATGGAAAAAAACAAGTATTGGAGTTCAGATAAGGGGTGGGTGACAAACTTGATAATTGTCCAGTTCATCAACACCAGCAGAAATAAAAAGTAAGGTGAGCGAATATTAGCAAAAACTCGGCGTACACAATATAATCCGCCAACGAGATAAAGACAATTGATAAAAACGATTGAAAAAGATTTTAGTATTCCCAGTTTGGACAGCAGCAACAGCAGGGCCGTGTAACCAAAAGGGAGATAGTCGTTACGATCTGCACCGTTGGGACAATGTCCTTCCAGACAATCCTTGATTGCAAAATATCGCAGCATATCATAATGAATCCGGATCGGTGTAAAGCAGTTTAAGAAAAAAAGAATTCCCAAAACATAAATACTCCATTTGATCAGACGGGACTGGCGTTCACCTGGTAATGGAAATGGGGTAGCGGCGATCATGTGGCTTAATTTTAATTTTTTGTAGCGACAGCAATTACTGAGATCCCTGCAAACGGATTTATAAACCAATCAGCCAACTTAAAAACCGGCACCAGTTGATTATATATTTTCAATTGGTATGGCGGGATCATCTTGTTTTTTAAGACGCTCCCCGAAAACCACCATCCGAAAATAGCAGCGCCATTAAAGTAGGTACGATGCGAAACTTTTAGTCCGGCGTTTTCCAACAAAAACGGCAAGCTGGTTTTGTTGTATCTCTTAAAATGCCCGAGCTCTTTGTCCAGCCTATTGTAGAGCCATTCTCCAGCCGGAACCAACACCACGAGCCTGCCATTCGCACGTAATAAAGACGCCGCATTTTTTATGGCCAGCCTTTCTGCTTCAATATGTTCTATTACATTCAGTGCAATCACGGTATCAAACTGGGCAATCAGGTTTGGAAAACGGGTCTCGAAATCAGTAATTGACACATCCAATTCGTAAACGTTTTGAAGGTGTGGATGGGACCGGAATTTTTGTTCAAGAATGCTGCAGTATTCGGGACGAAGGTCGCTGAGTGAAACATTTTGCTGATCCTTCAACAGAAAGCTGGAAATATTTCCGATTCCGCTGCCAATTTCCAGAATGTTCCCACGTAGATAACTGCTTATTTTTTCATATAGCCAGCGATTGATGGCGGGTGCTTTCGAAAAAGTTTCAAGTGTTTCGAGACCGGTTGGATCCGATTGCAACCCATTCAAACTCATCGAAATAAATTATATTTTACTATGCAGTAGATCGCACGGAAACCGTCGCGCCACCCGATTTTTTTGCCTTCCAGGTAGGTTCTGCCGTAATAGGAAATACCCACTTCATAAATACGGATATCCTTTATACGAGCCAGTTTAGCCGTTATTTCCGGTTCAAAACCAAAACGTTTTTCCTTGAGATCAATGTTCTGAATGAGTTTTGTTTTACATAATTTATAGCAGGTTTCCATATCGGAGAGATTGAGGTTGGTGAGCATATTGCTCAGCATCGTCAAAATTTTATTCCCAATAGAATGCCAGTAGAAAAGTATCCGGTGCGGGTTACCGCCCATAAACCGGGACCCAAAAACGACGTCCGCCGAACCGCGGATCACGGGTTTGAGTAATTCATTAAATTCTTCGGGATCGTATTCGAGATCCGCATCCTGAATAACCAAGTATTCTCCAGTCGCTTTTGTAATTCCGGTATGAATGGCTGCACCTTTTCCCTGATTCACTTCATGCTTATAATACTGCATATTCATTTCAGGATGGGCAGCACGGTAACTTAGTAAAACTTCTTCTGTGGTATCAGTGGAACAATCATTCACCAGAATGACTTCTTTCTGTATGTTGTGAATGAGTGTAACGGCATAAACCCGGTCAAGGATCAGGTGAATCGTTCTTGCTTCGTTGTAAGCTGGAATAATAATAGAAAGCGTCTTAAATGGGTCCATATCTCAAGGGTTTTGATGAATCAATCCAGAAATTGGATTTTAAGATGCTGTTCCGGACTTTCGCGACAGGTTATCGCTAGCTCCATAATATTCAACGATTTGAGTAGCTAAAATAGTCTATCCTGCCTGATTGTGCAAGTAGCGGCCAAATAAAACTTGCTTACTTAAAAGGAAATCCTATCTTTACGATTAATGTTTAAACTTTAAAACTATATTTTGAAAAAAAAATTATTCACTTTCGTCTGTCTTGCTACTGCTTTGACAGCATTTTCACCTGCCGGCCGCACCAAAACAGTGGTTGCACTTGCCTCCAATGAAACAAGCTCCTGGACAACTGATAAGGCGCATACCAACGCAAAGTTTTCTGTCTCTCATCTCGTTATTTCAGATGTAGAAGGAAATTTCAAAACCATTGATGGTACCATGATTGCTTCCAAAGCAGATTACTCCGACGCAAAAATTAATTTTACCGTAGATGTTGCTTCGGTTAGTACCGACAATGATATGCGGGACAACCACTTAAAGAGTGATGATTTTTTCAGCGTGGCTAAATATCCTCAGATAAAATTCACCAGCTCGTCATTTACTCCACTGGACGGCAATAAGTATAAACTCGTTGGAGATCTTACGATCCGCAATATCACTAAGTCTGTGACTTTCGAGGTGAAATATGGTGGAACCGTTACTGCGATGGGTGGTACACACGCGGGTTTTAAAGCAACAACCAAATTGAACCGTTTTGATTATAACCTTACATGGGATAAAACAACTCCGGATGGCGGATATGTTGTTGGAAAAGAAGTTGAAATTACTATCAATGTGGATTTCAAAAAATCATAACTGATTTCTAATCTGGCTGAATAATGAGACCCTGAATAATTTTTGACTGACTTTTAGCGTCAATTACATAATATTCATTAAGTTTTTTAAAAGCCTGCAGAATAAAGGTCTGTTTATTGGAAAAAATCCGATGAACGGATCTTTATTTTTTTATTCTTACGTTCAATATTTTAGCAGATTCCTCGAATTCTATTTTGATGACTTTCTAAATATGCAATAAACTATTAATTTCATCGCTCGATCAAAAATTTGATCAATGAAGAAAAGTCTTGCATTGCTGCTAATGGGCGGTTGTCTTCTTATTATGATTTCATGTAAGAAAAGCTCCAGTTCATCTTCCGCCTACTACATGAATGCAAGTTTTGACGGATCTCCTAAACAGTTTAATACGGCAATTATCCCGGCTAAGTCAAAATTAGCTGATCCTGTATATAGCCTGGTCATTTCCGGACTAACCACATCCGATCAATGTGCTGTCACTTTATGGTCTGACAAAGACGATTTTATGCCCGGAAACTGTTATAACATCAATTCGAGTGGCTCGAAAAAAATATTATAACTTATCTATATCCCTTGGGGAGTTCTGATGCGAGCTCACAGTGGACTTCTACTTATGATTACAGCCCACAGGCTGATAATTTTCCGTGCACAATAACTGAATTGACTTCGGCCTATATAAAGGGGACTTTCTCCGGCACCATTTATCAAAAGACTTCAGCAGTAACTTCGAAGGTCGTTACGGGGGGACATTTTTATGCGGATTTTTAAAGAAAAGTGTGAAGATCGATAAAAAATGGTCGTTTGAGAAAATTCAAACGACCATTTTTTTTAAGTCTTCGGGTACGGATGACCGTTATTTCTTTTCGTCGTATTTCTTCTGAGCTTGCTGTGCTTTCTTAAAATCGAGCACCACGCCGTTAATGCAATATCGCATTCCGGTAGGAGGCGGACCGTCATTAAATACATGTCCAAGATGCGATTTACATCTGCCGCATTCTACTTCAGTCCTTTCCATTCCAAATGAATTATCCTGGAGATAAATAATACTGGTTTTACTGATGGGTTGATAAAAACTCGGCCAGCCACAACCACTTTCAAATTTCGTGTCACTTTTAAAAAGAGCATTCCCGCAAACTGCACAATAGTAAGTTCCAATTTCTTTGGAGTGTTCAAAGGCACTTGAGTTGGTTCTTTCAGTACCTTTTTGCCTTGCAACATAGTAAACATCGGCGGGTAATAATTTTTTCCATTCTTCATCCGATTTATTTACAAAGGACGAATCAGTGTTACCTTTCGTATTATCCATGGTTATATTTTTATTTTTAGCAGTCTGAGAATAGCACTGTTGAAACAATAATGCCAGCGATAAAATGCCGGCTGTTTTTAATAATTTTATCATACGTTATAGTTATATAACAAATTTACGTATCAGGTGTTCATTCAGTTTGTCATATCCTTGACATATGCTGCATTTGGCTTTTTATTATGCTCTGAAAGCGCAGATTTTCATTCATTTACACCAATTATTCCGCCGCTTTGTTAAAGGAATTATAAGATGTGTACACTATATTTGTTACTACCCAAGGCGCTAAATTATGTTCAATATAATTCTATTCGGCCCACCCGGAAGCGGGAAAGGGACGCAGTCTGAAAAACTCATCGCCCTTTATAGTTTTAAACACCTGAGTACGGGAGACATTCTGCGAAATGAAATTAAAAACGGGACGACCCTGGGTTTGGAAGCTAAGAACCTGATGGACAAGGGTCAACTCGTGCCCGATGCCGTGGTGATCGGCATGATCCGGACCGCCCTGGAACAAAATCAAACGGTAAACGGTTTTCTTTTTGATGGGTTTCCACGTACCAATGCCCAGGCCGACGCACTGGATGCCCTTCTTACCGAAAAAAATGCGGCTATCCAGGTGGTTCTGGCCCTGCAGGTTTCGAAAACAGAACTCATTAAAAGGCTGCTGAACCGGGGTCTTACGTCGGGCCGTACAGACGATGTGGACGAATCCGTGATCGGCTCCCGGATAGAAGAATACGAACGGAAAACAGCCGCAGTGGCAGATCATTACAAAAAACTTGACAAGGTCGTCTATATCTCGGGCGAAGGGAGCGTTGATCAAATATTTGAAAAACTCACCATCGAAATTAACAGGCGGAAATAAATGGGCCCCTAATTATCCTCACGCGAAGCTCCTGGCGGTGATCCATATTCACATTCTCTCACTATTCACGGCTGCTATCTTTTAAAACGCCGCATCTCTTTTCTTAATCGCTTTTTCAACGCGCATCGAAATACGAATGCTGATTTCATACAGAACAATTAAGGGAAGCGCCACGATGGTCTGGCTCATCCAGTCCGGCGAAGGGGTGATTACTGCCGCAACAAACAGGATGGCGACATAAGCGTATTTACGATAAGTTCGAAGAAAAGCGGGTGTAATCAACCCGATATGAGTCAGGACAAAACTGATCAGGGGAAGCTGAAAGGCAATACCAGAGCCAATAAGAATATCCAGCAGATTATCCAGATAATCGTCCAGCGTGGGCCGCGTAATCAGCATCCCACTCATCCCGAGTTTATAATTTGAGAGAAAACTAAAAGTAAAAGGAGCCAGCAGAAAATATCCGAAGGAGATACCAAGCAGGAAGAAAAAAGTGACAAAGAAAATAGATCCACGGGTACTCTTTACTTCTTTGGCTGAAAGCGCCGGTTTTATAAAACGCCAGAATTCCCAGAATACATACGGGAAGGCGATGATAAATCCGCACACAAAAGCAATCGTGATACTGGAAATAAATTGCGATCCGAATGCCGTGGTTTGCAACTGCACATTAGCCGCCGGCAAACAAAGCGTATCTCCGATATGTAAATAGTGGCTCAGCTTACATAGTCCTACGACCGACAAAAAATCTTGTTTCAGCGGACCCATGATAATGTTCTCAAAAATCCAGTCTATTTTAACAAACGCAAGAATGGCAATAATCATGATCGCCAGCACCGAACGGACAATATGCCAGCGCAGTGCCTCCAAGTGCTCTATAAAAGACATTTCTGCCTGCCCGGGTGTCCTGTTAAAAAAATTGAAAGCCATAATTCACTGGGTTGCCCTTTGTAAGGCTTCGCAAAGGTAAATTGAAAAGAACGTACGGTGAAACTCCACCATAAGTTTTCTAAGCGGGCTCTTTTACTTCAAAAGCTTCATTTTAACCATTTCGATGCGTGTATCGCTGACGCTGAGGATTTCAAATTCGTAATCGTCAATAATAATATGTTCTTTTAAACGGGGGATGGCTTCATGCCGGTTAATAATAAAGCCGGATAAGGTTTCAGACTCATTTTCCGGAAACTCCATATCATATTTTTCATTGAGATAATCAAGTTCCAGCCGACCCGCAAAAATGAATTCGTCGTTGGAGAGTTTCTTTTCTTCAAATTCTTCGGTATCGTATTCATCCCGGATTTCCCCGAAAATTTCTTCCAGCAGATCTTCCATCGTAACGATACCTGCCGTTCCACCAAATTCATCCACCACCCAGGCTATACTTTTTCTCTCCCGACTGAATTTGCTGATCAGATCAGTGGCACTCATACTTTCCGGTACCGCCGGAATCGGAAGCAGAATCGAATGGATCGACAGCGGCATTTTAAACAAGTCCAGCTGATGAATATACCCCAGCACATGATCGATATTTCCTTCATACACCACCAGCTTACTCAGTTTGCTACTCATGAATTTTTTTCTGGCATCGTCTATCGTCAGCCGGCTTTCCACCCCTTCAATTTCTTTTCGGGGAATCAGGCATTCACGCACTTTCACCTTTGGCAATGATAGCGCCGCTTCAAAGAGTTCCGTATTCAGTTCCTGCTGGGGTTCGTCTGATTCGCCGGTTTGCTGAAAAAAATTACTCAGATCTGCTTTTGCAAACAGATCCTTACGTTCATCGATGCGCACATTGAATACGTACTTCAAAATCCATTCTGAAATGCGCGTGAAAAAAACCGAAATGGGATAAAATAAATTATAGAAGAAACTGCTCACCGGTGCAAAGAAATCCAGCATGCTGTCGCTCTTCGCGCGAAAAAATGCTTTTGGAATCAGTTCACCAAAAAACAGGATAAAAATCGTGGAAGTCAGCGTCTCAAACATCAACCGGAAAATATCGACCCATGCCTGCGGCACAACTGTTTTCTTGATGATAAATTCCCATAAAGGAGATAATGTTTCGCCGACGAGCAGTCCGAAAATGACCAGAAATAAATTAAATCCAATTAATAATGCACTAATAAACCGACTCGGTGTATCCAAAAAAGCGGACAAGAGAATACTCCGCTCCAGGCCCTGTTTTTTTTTGATCTCAATCGTCAACCGGTTCGCATTGGCGAACGCGATCTCAATGCCAGAGAAGAAAATGATCATCAGCCAGGCGATGATAATCCAGATCAGGGTATTGGTGTTGATCATGCAAATACGAATATAAATGGAAAAACGGGAAAACAAGAGCGTTTACAGGGAGAATCCTTCTTTCACCAGAAATGCCGTGATAATACGACGGGCTTCCTCGCAGGCATATTCCAGTTTATCATTCACGATTATAGAATTGAAATGCTGACGGAAAGAGATTTCATAGGCTGCCTTACTTAAACGGTCCTGCAGCGCTTCCGGAGATTCCGTGGCCCGGTATTCGAGCCGCCGCTTCAGCTCCTCAATGGAAGGAGCCTGCACAAAAATCGAGAGACTGCCTTCAGGATATTGCTCCTGCACATGGATCGCGCCTTTCACATCAATATCCAGAATCGGAATTTTATGATTATCCCGGATGCGTTCTAATTCCGATTTCAATGTGCCATAATACCTGCCTTCATAAACCATCTCCCATTCTATAAATTCCTGATTCTGAATTTTATGCTGAAATTCTTCCAGCGTCATAAAGTAATAATCCACCCCGTTTACTTCCCCCGGCCTTTGCGAGCGCGTAGCGGCAGATACCGAAAATGCCAGTTGGGGAAAATGGTGCAGCAGATAGCGGGTGATGGAAGTTTTACCTGCGCCCGAGGGTGCCGTTATAATGATCAGCATCGGAAATATTTAAATTCTTTTGATCGAAGCGCCCAGCCGGTTCAGCCGCTCATCTATATATTGATACCCGCGGTCGATCTGATCGATGTTTTGAATAACACTTTTCCCTTCAGCGCTCATCGCCGCTATCAGCAAAGAAACGCCGGCACGGATATCCGGACTGCTCATCGTGATACCCCGCAGCTTATGCAATCTTGCCAGACCGATCACCGCCGCACGGTGCGGATCACAGAGAATGATCTGTGCCCCCATGTCGAGAAGCTTGTCTACAAAAAACAGCCGGCTTTCAAACATCTTCTGATGAATGAGCACACTACCCTTGGCCTGCGTGGCAATCACCAGCATCACACTGAGCAGATCGGGCGTTAATCCGGGCCAGGGATGATCATATAATGTAAGTACCGAGCCATCGAGATAGGTTTGAATCTCATATAAATCCTGCTGCGGTATGTAGATATCGTCGCCCCGGATTTCTAAACGAATGCCCAGCTGGCGGAATTTATCCGGAATCTGACCGAGCTCACGTACACAACAATCCTTAATCAGCAATTCACTCTGGGTCATCGCGGCCATGCCGATGAATGAACCAATTTCAATCATGTCTGGCAGGATCCCGTGTTCGGTGCCACCCAGTTCGCCCACGCCCTCAATCGTTAGCAGGTTACTGCCAATGCCACTGATTTGGGCACCCATGCGGTTCAACATCCCGCATAGCTGCTGGATATAAGGCTCGCAGGCCGCGTTATAAATCGTTGTTTGGCCGGTCGCCAGACTGGATGCCATCACAATATTGGCCGTTCCCGTTACAGAAGGTTCTTCCAGCAAAAGATAGGTTCCTTTCAGTTCCGGCGCTTCCAGCCGGAAATAATCGTCCCCTGGATCATAGGAGAACCGGGCACCCAATTTCTCAAAACCCATCATATGAGTGTCGAGTCTTCGACGGCCGATTTTATCACCCCCAGGTTTGGGAACATAGGCTTTTTTAAAACGGGCCAGCAACGGGCCGGCCAACATAACGGCACCACGCAATCTGCCGCTCTTTTTCCGAAAGGTTTCACTAGTGAGATATTCCACATGTACATCGTCGGCCTGAAAATGGCAGACATGACGGGAAGGTCTTTCAATTTTCACTCCCATCTCCTGCAGCAGTTCGATCAGGAGATTCACATCAAGGATATCAGGGATATTTGAAATCGTGATCCGGCCCCTTGAAAGTAATACAGCACTGATCACCTGCAGCGCTTCATTCTTAGCCCCCTGAGGTATGATCTCTCCTTTCAACCGTTTTCCACCGGTCACTTCAAAGGAATTCACTTAATATCTTTTCTTTTTGAATTTGCTGCGATCGTTGTTGTTGCGGTCGTTATTACGATCGTTGGGATTGCGATCGTTGGAGTTGCGATCGTTGGAGTTGCGATCGTTTGGATTCCGGTTGTTATTATTTCGCTGAAACTTCTGATTGTTATTATTTCGCTTGTTCCGATCGTACCCATATCCGTTGCTACTTCTTTCACGGGTATCGCTCGGACGGAAACTGCGCACAAACGGCGTATTGGTAAATTCCAGTTGCCCGTTCGTGATCACATTAAGTTCGCCCTGTATTGCATCATCATGAACCGTTTCCTTATGCCAGTTATTATAGGCCAGCTTCATGTAATAAGCGATGGCATTGGCAAATCCATTCTTCTTTTCTGGATTTTCTTCCATCAGGGCTTTATCAATAATCAGCTCGAGGTTTTTACCCAGATGCGCATGTTTCGGATAACGCTTTGGGTAAGGCATTACATCCGTTTTTGGCTTCAGTGTTTCTGCCGTCGGTATTGGATAGGGTGAAGACACATCGAGCTTGAAATCAGAAATCAGGAAAAGGTGATCCCATAATTTATGGCGGAAGTCTTCCACATTTTTCAGGTGTGGATTAAGAAATCCCATCAATTCAATCACGATAGACGCATTCCTTTCACGCACTTCCAAATCTTCGATCGTGAGCAGGTACTCAATCATCCGCTGGATGTGGCGGCCGTATTCCCGCATAATCAAATGATTACGCGTAGTATTGTATTCCATTCTTTGAAGCATTTTAACCAAACAAATCTACGGAAAAAAATCAGTTCACGAGCACCTTGGTCAGGAACTGCTTGTTATTGGCTATATCCACCACCCGCAGGAAATAGATTCCGCTGGCTGGTTTATTTGCCAATTCCATACTGGTTATATTGCTTCCACTGAGAGAAACCGCTTTTTTTACGACGATCTGACCGATGGTACTCACCAGTTCCAAACTAAAATGACCCGTCTGTTTTTCATCAAACTGAATAGTCACCTGTTGGTTAACGGGATTTGGATAAATCTGAATTCCGGGTGCCCGGTCCGCCTGTTCCATATTAATTACTTTGACGACCGAATAGACGACGTTTCCTTCAGCATCTATTCGTTTGATACGGAAGTATATGTCCCCCAGACCAGCTGAAGCAGGGTTGTATTGATACTGGTACTGTGCAACAGTACCTGCCGGAGCAGATCCAGCGGGTACCGTGCCGGCAGTCTGCCAGTGATCTCCGTCTGTGCTGTAATCGATTTCATAGACTATATCTTTTTGGTCGGTTGTTCCCAGCCATTGTAGTGAAATAATGCCGTTTCTTTTGTAGACTGAAAAATTGCTGATGCTGGTTCCAAGCGCTACGGCCGGGCACCAGTAATAAGTTAGTTTCATGGTCCCTCCAATTACCGTGGCCACCGAAGACTTATAATTCGATCCCCCCAGCACCGTGATCATTCCACCGTTGATGGCGTAGGCGAAATTTACAGTACCCGTTCCCAGATAGGCCGCGTTACCTCCGGTGGACGCAAAACCAGTAGGGTTCGTAATGATATTTTCCGGCCCATAAGTTATTGAATCACCCGGAAATCCCAGCGCCGCCAAGGTATCGATGCCATGTATGGCATTATAAACATGGGTCATTGAAATGCCCGGACCGGAAATCGAATTTGAAAGTGTTAACGAGAACAGGAAGGCGTTACTATACGGATTGGTGTTCAGTGCTCCGGTTACCGAAGATCCGACGATTGTATCGTGTAACGACACACAGCTTAGGTTGCCGATTGACGGATCGAATTGTTGAAATACAAAATTGAGTGTACTCTGCGTTGTCGGCGTTATGGTTATTGTCTGATCAGCGGCGGTTGCCGGAATTCCACCGGTACATAAACATTGCGCGAGTAAAGAAGAATGGTTGAAAAAACAACAGCACGCAAAAAGCATGAACCCCTTAAAGTAAAGATGTTTCATAGATACGGATTTTGATGACGGATGACGGATGACGGAAAACGAATCAGGGTAAAAATATCTAATATGCGACTGGTATCACAGCGCATAAGTACTTGAAGGAACGCATCGTAATTTCCGCAGTTCGCCGACCAACAGCAGCCGGCAGGGAAAACAACTGTTTTCCCACTAACTTCGCATTTTTAAGCCCTTATTTTAAAGGTGACAGCTTAAAATCATTGACTAAAATGAACGAATCATCGATCCATATACAGATTTCTCTGGATGAAAATAAGATACCCTCAGACATTACCTGGAGCGCCCCCGATAACTCAGCCGAAAATACCCGCAAAGCCAAGGCCTTCCTGCTTTCTCTCTGGGATGGGTCCGACAAAGCAGCCCTTCGCATCGACCTTTGGACCAACAATATGATGATCGATGAAATGGAGGACTTTTTCTTTCAGACCCTGATGACGATGGCCGATACTTATGAGCGCGCCACCCGCCATGCGGATCTGGCTGATGAACTGAAGACTTTTGCCAAGGCCCTGTATCAGAAATCAAGGGCCAAAGAGCTGAATGAGAATAAATTATAAATTATAATATGAGCCTGGAACAAAAAGTTATGACGGATCTGAAAACAGCTATGCTGGCCAAAGATGAAAAAGGTCTCCGTTCGCTCCGCGCGATCAAAGCCGCCATCCTGCTGGCAAAAACCTCGGAAGGGGCCGCCGGCGATCTAAAAGAAGAAGAAGAAGTGAAACTATTGCAGAAATTACTCAAGTCCCGAAAAGATTCGCTCGAAATATACCAAAAGCAAAACCGGCCCGACCTGGCCGTGAAAGAAGAAGAAGAAATTGCCATCATAGAAAAATTTCTGCCCGCCCAGATGAAACTGGATGAATTAAAAACCGTTCTTCAAAAAATAATAGCAGATACCGGTGCGGCTTCTCCCGGCGATATGGGAAAAGTAATGGGCATTGCGAGTAAACAACTGGCTGGTAAAATTGATGGAAAAAGTATCAGCAGCATGGTAAAAGAATTACTCGCCACTCATAACGGGTAAGTCTAACCGCGTAGGATACTTTTCAGAAAAATAAATCGTTTGCGTCGCTTTGATGAAGTCGCTTTCCCTGGCTTCAAATATATTGGGAATATATTTTTGCGGATTACGATCTATCATCGGAAACCAACTGCTCTGCACCTGAACCATCAGCCGATGTCCCTTTTTAAATACATGATTAATCTGGTGCAGACCAATCACAAATTCTTCGGGTTTACCCGGCACCAACGGCTCCGGTATTGAAAAGCTCTTACGAAACCGTCCGCGGAATACCTCCATGGCCACCGGAAACTGATATCCACTCATTGTAAAATCCGCAGAATCCCGATCAGGATATACGTCGATTAATTTCACCACCCAGTCGGCATCCGTTCCCGTCGTAGAGGCAAATACATGTGCCTTCACCGCACCGGTGACCGTTAGATCGGCGGTGAGGGAATCTGAGGTAAAACTCAGCACGTCCGGACGGGTATAAACAAAACGCTGGTCCTCTACCTGCCAGGACCTCCACCGGCTGCCCGGCCCATAAGTTGCCTCAATCGGAAGCATCCGGTAAGGAACGGGTTTTTGCGGATCACTGATATAGGAAGCTGAACCAAAGTTCACTGGCTTTGTAAAGGATGCCGTATTTGCGGGTCCGGCATATAATGGTTTTATAATCGCCTGTCGGGGAGGCCAGCTGGTATAGGTTTTCCAGACATTCGATCCCGTTTGAAAGGCGTAGGCTTCTTCAAATTTCCCATCGCCGGAATCTTTCAGATAATAGTTAAACCATTTTGTCTGGAGGGCACGAAATGTTTCTCCCGTATTACTGCCAAAAGAAATTTTTCCGATGCTGTCTCCCTTGCCGCTGCCCCACTGACCATGAAACCAGGGTCCGAGCACAATATGATTTATATCTTTGGTATCTGCTTTTTCCAAATGGGCATACATCAGCTGCGGACCGTTCAGATCCTCCTGATCATAGTACCCGCCAACGTGCAGCTGCGGAATGTCTGTCTGCCGGATATACGAAAGCGGAGAATTTTTCTGCCAGAAAGTATCGTAGTTCGGATGATCGACAAAATGATTCCAGGTTGGAATCTTTCCATGAAAGTATTTTGCGTTCACATTTTTTAAACTGCCGAGTTTCATATACCAGTTGAAAAGATCAAAGGCCGGAAAAGGGAAATCGCTGTCTGTGGCTGGAGTCGATTCAACTTCGTAGGTATATTCAAGGCCGTAGCTTAGTCGGAACGCCCCGTTATGGTGAAAATCATCTCCCAGGAACAAATCGCCCATGCAAGCCTGTTCTGACGACGCTTTCAACGCCGGATGCGGATCTGCCGCACCCACCAGCGCGAGCCATCCGGAATAAGAAATTCCCATAATACCCGCCTTTCCGTTATTGCCTTTAATATTATGCAGTAACCAGTCGATCGTATCCCAGGTATCGGTGCTTTCATCCACCGCAGCTTTTTGATTCTGATGAATCAGCGGCTGATGGATCTCCATTTTTCCCTGGCTCTTATATTTCCCGCGAATATCCTGAAATACGAATAGGAAACCGCTGGCAGACAGATTGTAATAGGCCGAGCCGGGGGATGGTGCAAAAGGAATATTTTCCGGGGGCATACTTTCTTCCGCACCATAAGGTGTCCGATTAATTAAAAAAGGGAAATGCTCATTCGTGCCCACGGGACTAAGCACCACCGTATATAATAAGATTCCATCCCGCATGGGAATACTGTAATTGGTTCTTACATATTGGTAAAAAGGGGATGTTTGAGAAAACGATATAGACACATTCATCGCTAGCAGAAAAAGCAGAAAAAAATTTCTCATGGCGAAATTATTGAAATTATTTATTCATAAATTCTCAGGCGTGACCGGAGCGTTTCCGCTTCCTGTTGCAGATCTTTTATTTTGTCGAGCATATGATGAAGCGCATCGATACCCGGCACATTAATATGGAGCTCGTAATACATTCTGCTGAATTTTTCGAGCGAACTTATTTCTTCTACTAAAATAAATCGTTGATTTTCGCGGTAGCTGATGGACAGTAACCCATAGGTTTCGAGGGTTTCGATAAACGACGGTTCCACTTTGTAATAGGAACAGTATGTTTCGACTAATATAATTTCTTCCTCTGCCATGGCGGGCTTATTATTTCATTTTCGAAAGTTCGGTAAATAGCTCTTTCTGCTGCGTGGTCAGATTCTGTGGAATTAAAATATTGTACGTCACGAAAAGATCCCCAAACTGCCCTTCCTTTTTATATACCGGATATCCTTTCCCTTTTAAACGTGCCTTGGT
>JAYWCS010000010.1:0-6630 GCA_043780315.1 Bacteroidota bacterium
CCCATCCACCGTCAACCATCAACCCTCAACCATCAACCCTCAACCATCAACCCTCAACCATCCACCCTCAACCATCAACCGTCAACCATCCACCGTCAACCATCAACCATCCACCGTCAACCATCCACCGTCAACCCTCAACCCTCCACCGTCAACCCTCAACCGTCAACCGTCAACCGTCAACCGTCAACCGTCAACCATCCACCGTCAACCCTGAACCTCTTTTAAATAGTTCTCCCTCACCACTCTAGCCGTTTTATGCTCTCCCGTATGGCTCCATCCGGGCGGCATGAAGATGTATAAGAATTTATTTTTCAAGCCGGGGGCTTTGGCGACATCTTTCGAGAGACTGACAATTTCACCAAAGTACGCATCCATAAAACTATTCTTCTTCATTGGGCGGGTGATGCCATATTCAACGGGAATACTGTCTGATTCGGGCTGGTAGGTACCAAAAACGCGATCCCAGATATTGAGCAGGTTACAAAAATTGGTGTCCATATACAATGGATTTTTTCCATGATGAACGCGATGATGCGATGGCGTGAGAATGTAATTATACAGCGGGCCGCATTTGGCTTTCCTACCCAGCCTTTCTCCGATATGGATAAAGCCTCCCCAGAAACCATCGATAAACATGATGATCAGCAAAAGTTCCGGACTTACGCCCAGTAAAATACAGGTGGTGGTTCGGATCACATCGGCATAAGGTCCTTCCAAAAAGAAATGCGCAAAAGAAATGGCCAGGTTCATATGTTCAGGTGCATGGTGGGTACTATGCAAACACCAGAGGATACGAACTTTATGGGCCAGAAAATGATAAATAAAATGACCGAACTCCCAAACAATATATCCATACAAAAACCAATACCAGGTAAAGCTGGATTTGAAAATAGCATGGGGAGAAAAAAAGGCAACGCAGAAGGCAAACGCGGCGATGGAAATATATCGTCCGATAAATGCATTGAGCAGATAGGAAAAGAAAGAAATTTTATAGTCGACCACTTTAAATTTCCGGTAAATGCAGGCGACAAAAAATTCAAAGATGAGCACGATGGGAAACATCGGACCGATCACTGCCATCATGCCTTTCAATGTTCGCAGCGAACTGTAATTGCCGGATTGAATTATTTCAATCGCTTCGTGCAATCCAAAAAAATCCATGGCCCAATCGTGTATCGCCTGCAGAATGTTCATCATGTCAGATAAATATACATCGGAAAGAATTAAGTTTTATCGCTTTCTTCGCCGATCTCGGTTTTAAGCCCTTATTGTTTTCAGGAGATCTTCAGAGATCTTCCATATAAAATTAAACTGATCATTCACTGATTTTGCCAGCGTAAGCTTGCTGGCCGTTTCACTTTGGTGAATACCCTCTTCCAGCTCCTTCTTTCTTTGTTGCACCATGCCGGTAACGCGTTCATTCATTTTTCTCAACCCCTGCCGGCCAAAAGAATTTTCGTCATCAGCTTCTTCGACCATCAATATTTTTTTTATTTCGGCTGGTTGTTTTACCAGAGGTTCTTCCTGCCCCCTCAATAGCTGTTCTGCTTGTAACAATTCTACAGCTTTTGTGAGATTAGACGATACAGCCTGAATCACTGAACTGTATCCGGCGTCGGAGGCCTTCAAATTTCCATCCCGTGCGATAGACGCCAGCGTTGCGGTATGAGAGGCCATCATATAATTCAACACGACCAGCTGGTTAAATTCAACTGCATTTTTTTGTTTGCTTTTGGGTTCGGCCAGCATCCGGTTCAAGGCATCTGAAATATTTGCCAATGCCACGTAGGCTTCTTTGCGCGACAATTTATACTTTGCAATACCCACGTCATGGCCAGCAAAAAAAGAGGCCGAGTCATTGAAATAATTTTTATTTGCCTCCAGCAGCTGTTTCAGATATTCGCCGACATCCTTGTAAGCCCAGGCCGGGGAGAGTAGTACGTTGGCCAGATAGGCAATCGCTGAACCAATAGCGGTATCTACGAGCCGGTCGCTGATCAGTGACCTGAAGTGAATTGGATTCAGCAGATAAAAGAGAATCAGAATGTAGGGCGTCATAAAGGTGACGAACACCAGATAACGGGTACGCATGAACGTATAGGCCACAATCATAAAAAGCACCATGATGGCCAACATGGCATGACGGTCTTTAACTAAATACAACACCAGCACCCCGATGCCTGCGCCGGCAATGGTGCCCAGCAAACGATCCGTATTTCTTTTCTTAGTGATACTGTACGCCGGCTTCATGATCAGGATAATGGTGAGCAGGATCCAGTAACCATGACCGACAGGAAAAAATTCAGACACAATAAATCCGACGGCCGTTGCCAGGGCCACGCGCAGGGCATGACGAAATGTATTGGATTTCCAGTTAAAATTATCGATCAGAACTTTAATATCAATATCCTGATGCGTTACAAAATGTTCGAAACTCAGTTCCTTGATCGTCTTTTTATTCATCTGCAGATCGTAGGTGCTGTATTGCTGAATCGTTCGAAGTCTGTATACGATATCTTCCAATGCATTTAAAACATTCCGCAAACCAATAAAGCCTTCTACATTCGAAGCATTTCTTTCTTTATTCCGGAGCGTTTCAAAATTGTTCTTGAGCGTTGCCAGCGATAGCTCCAGCTTTTCGTCCATGCGGCAAGGCTTGCCGCTTTTTATTGAAATACCGGTTTCGTTGAGTTCATCCGAAAACCGGAGCAATACATTTTTAAACTGTTCCAGAATATCCGTATGATCAAAATACTGATGAATCAGTTTATAATCCTGCTGGGAGCTCATCACGCGTTCGAAGAGGTCGATGATATCCAGGAAGATAAGCAGTAGTACACGACCGGTATTGGTTGATTCCCGAACGATGTTGCGGCTTTTGAAAAGTAGGTCCCGAACCAGATTTTGCTTGTCATTTACTTCCACCTGCTGGTCGAGCAGATTAGAATAAATATTATCGTAGTCCGGATTTTTCCCATAAAAAGCCGTTCGCCAGAGCATATAGGCTGCCGTTGATTGTATACAATCTCCCAGCGCCTGTTGGGTAACTTTATAGGGGCGAAAACCATAGAGCGACAAACTGAGTATCATATACCAGGTGCCCCCACAAAGAATATAAAATGCATTTAAAAAAATATCGGGTCCGCTGGCTCTTTCACTGAGATTTAAAACCATCACAAATAATGCGGCGAGCCCGATGGAGCCGGCTCTCGTACCGAATACGCCGATCATGGAAAAAATAAAACAAAAACTGGTGATGAGTAGTCCGGTTGGCCACGCCGATCCGACAACATAGCCCGTCATGAGCGATGAAATAAAAATAACGGCGTTACAAACCAGCATGGCATTTCTACGATGCAGGATCGGCCCGGCATTATCTACCATGATCACGCAGCTGGCACCTAATGATAGCGTAATCCCAACGGATTCATGATGGAGGAGCGTGCCAATGATCGCCGGCAACGTGAGACCCACCGTAATGCGGATGCCCTCACTGAGATAGTGACTGTTGATGAAACTTCGGTAGGTGGTTCTGTAATTCATTAATCCAACGCAAAGATTTAGACTTTCATTTTTCGGTCCCTTCGTATTAGCCTTTTCGCTGAAGGCTTATAAAATATTTACAAACAGGCTTCAGTCCGCATAGTTCACATTTGGGTTTTCTCGCAACGCAAATATAACGGCCATGCAAGATGAGCCAGTGATGTGCTTTATGAATGAGTTCTTTGGGAATGAATTGAATCAGTTGTTTTTCTGTTGCGAGCGGTGTTTTTGCGCCCAGCGTTAAGCCGATACGGGCGGATACGCGGAACACATGGGTGTCGACAGCCATATTGGGTTGCTGATCGATCACAGAAGTAATCACGTTGGCCGTTTTTCTGCCGACGCCGGGCAGGCGAACCAATTCATCTACCGTGAGGGGTACTTCTCCTTTGAAATCTTTCACCAGCATCTGTGCCATGCCGATGAGGTGTTTCGTTTTATTATTTGGGTAAGAAATGCTTCTGATGAAAGGAAATACCTCATCGAAATGCGCTCTCGCCAGATCGCCGGGATAGGGAAAATGGGCGAAAAGCGCCGGGGTGGTCATGTTCACCCGCTTATCTGTACACTGGGCAGATAAAATGACGGACACCAATAATTGAAAAGAATTATCGTAGAGAAGCTCCGTTTCTGCATCCGGGGCATGTTCACTGAACCAGGCTATAATGAAATCGAATCGATGTTTCCGGGTCATTTATCAAAATGAGCCCAAAATTACGCTAATTAAAGAGAAGGGTTCAATGCTGGGAAGTCGGGGAAGTATCGCGTGCGTATTGAAGAACACGCATAACCACTTCCTTTCGGGGAGCAAACACTTGCTTCTCTATATCTAATTGATTAACAGAGTCTTGTAGTTCTTCCATTTCTTCCCGAAGTGTCCAGTTTTCTTGCAGGGCAAGCTGGATAGCAGCTGTTAATTCGGGGGAAGACTCTTTATACAAATACCGTAAAAGATCCTCCGGTGTAAAGAGTGTCATAGGCCAAACCTTTTTATGTCCAATAATCTGAAAGCAGTAAAATATAATCCGTCCGATAGTAAAAACGTCATACAGTTTGCGTTATTGCGCATTTTCCCGAAAGTTTTCCCTTTTTATGTTAAAACGTTTTTGAGCCTCCTTTCGTCGACTGCGTATGGTTTACGGTTGACGGTTTAGGGATGACGGCTAAGAGTTGACGGTCAACGTAAGCCCGCTTGGGCTCATTTAATTTTTTGGGGAACGATCATCAACGGCACGTGGCGAAGAGTACAATTACTTGACAACAAACAGATCCTCATTATCTTTTTTCATCATATATTTTTCCCGGGCATATTTCTCGATTGTCGCCGGATTCGATTTCAGCTGGTCGAGTTCTTTGCGGACGGTGAGGATCTGATCTTCATAATAAAGCTTTCTGGCTTCGAGTTTATGCAATTCCGAAACATGGCGGAAATGCGTTGTAATAAAATCGCGGTCATCGACGAACAATACCCACGTTGCGAAAACCAGTGCGGTCAGCAAATATTTATTTTTCAGCCAGGTGGGTATTCGTTCGATGAACTGCTTCATAACTATAATTTAATCAGCTTGCTTTTCACATTTTTTTGATCAGCATTCCTTTGACAGCCGGTGGGGGCTCCTTGGGGAACAACTGGGTGCTTCAAACTCAGGCTTTACTTGCCAAATGTAATTTTTCCCTTTGGATAAAAAGCATTTTTCCCCAGCATTTCTTCAATTCGGATCAGCTGGTTATATTTCGCGATACGGTCCGTACGACTGGCGGACCCGGTTTTAATCTGTCCGCAGTTTAATGCCACAGCCAGATCTGCGATCGTGACATCTTCTGTTTCGCCACTACGATGACTCATAATCGTATTATATCCGTTGTGCTGAGCCATCGTCACGGCATTGATGGTTTCCGTTAACGTACCGATCTGATTAACTTTCACGAGTAACGCGTTGGCGGTATGATCATCAATTCCTTTTTTCAGTCGTTCAACATTCGTCACAAATAAATCATCGCCCACCAGCTGCACTTTTGATCCAAGTACTTTCGTGAGATTATTCCAACCGTCCCAATCATCTTCGGCCATTCCATCTTCAATGGAAATGATCGGATATTTTTTCACCCAGCTGGCCCAGAATTTTACGAGTTCGTCGCTGCTCATTTCTTTGCCACTGCTTTTATGAAATACATATTTTTTCTTCTTCGCATCCCAGAGCTCGCTGTTTGCGGCATCCATGGCAATCCCGATCTGTGATCCGGTTTTATAACCTGCTGCGGAAATGGCTTCCAGCACGGTTTCTATGGCTTCTTCATTACTCTGGATATTGGGTGCAAAACCACCTTCATCGCCAACGTTGGTACTGAATCCCTTCTTCTTCAAAACACTTTTCAGGGTATGAAAAATATCGACACCCCATCGAAGTCCTTCGCTAAAGGACGAAGCGCCAACGGGCATGACCATAAATTCCTGGAAATCAATTTTATTATCTGCATGCGCGCCGCCATTCAGGATATTCATCATCGGGATCGGAAGGGTAACGGCATTTGTTCCGCCAACATATCGATACAAGGGAAGTCCGGATTCTTTAGCTGCCGCTTTCGCTGCCGCCAGGCTTACTGCCAGCATGCCGTTGGCACCAAGCTTTGATTTATTCGGGGTACCATCTGTTTCAATCAGCGCCGCGTCGAGACCGGCCTGATTAGAGACTTCAAATCCTTTGAGTTTTGCTACGATGGTTGTATTTACATTTTCAACTGCTTTCAACACGCCCTTGCCCTGGTATATTTTTTTATCGCCGTCGCGCAGTTCAACCGCTTCGTGAATACCGGTGCTGGCACCACTTGGAACGGCGGCTCTGCCCATGAATCCGGCTTCTGTATGTATATCTACTTCAACCGTTGGGTTTCCGCGGCTGTCTAAAATTTGTCTTGCAAAGATTTTTTTGATACTACTCATGAATATTTGTTTTTGTTAGTCCTCTGAAAATATCTTCCAGGCTTCTGTTTTCAGATTGCAAAGAAACAATGTTCCAATTATTTAGCAATGATAACGTAAGCAATTGTTTTTTTAATAATTCCGGGTCTTCCGCCTCGAGTTCC
>JAYWCS010000011.1:0-9411 GCA_043780315.1 Bacteroidota bacterium
ATCTAAGAGGTCGTGTTAAAGTAGGTGAAGGAATTGAAATCGTCGGTTTGATGGAAGCTCCATTGGCTTCTACCGTTACCGGTGTTGAAATGTTCCGCAAATTGTTGGATGCTGGTGAAGCAGGCGATAACGCCGGTTTACTCCTGCGTGGTATTGAAAAGACCCAGATCCGTCGTGGAATGGTTCTTTGCAAGCCCGGATCCATTACGCCACATACCGAATTCAAGTGCGAAGTATATGTATTGAGCAAGGAAGAAGGTGGTCGTCATACCCCGTTCTTCAATAAATACCGTCCACAGTTTTATTTCCGTACAACAGATGTTACTGGAGAGGTTGAACTGCCGGCAGGAACAGAAATGGTGATGCCTGGTGATAACAGCGCACTGACCGTTAAACTGATTCAGCCGATCGCGATGGAAAAAGGTTTGAAATTTGCGATCCGTGAGGGTGGCCGTACCGTTGGAGCAGGACAGGTAACTGAAATCCTCAAATAAGCGTACGAGACCTTTCGGAAAGAATAAATCAGATTTTTTATATATTTGCAATAACTAAAAGCTGTCTCGTTCAAGCGGGATAGCTTTTAGCTTTCTACGGGCATCGTACAACGGCTAGTATAGAGGTCTCCAAAACCTTCGATCTGGGTTCGAATCCTAGTGCCCGTGCAGGATAAATTAAGGATGACTAAACAGCAAATCTGAAAACGTTTGTTCGGCACACGTACTTTCTAATCTGCTTTTACTAATCATTATCAACTGTCCGGATTCTCAAATTCTCAAATTACTATTGTGAACAAAGTCACGAATTATTTCAAGGAGTCTTACAAAGAACTGGTGGAGAAAGTAACCTGGCCCACCTGGTCGGATTTGCAGCAGTCAACCGTCATTGTGCTGGTCGCCACGCTGATAATCACCGTACTGGTGGGTGTGATGGACGTCTTCGGAAACAGCATCTTAAAATTCATCTACTCATTATTATCTTAATGGAAACAATAAATCAAACCGCCCCCGCGAACGCTGTTGAACAGGAATCCGCTGTTCCGGCAAAAGAAACGAAATGGTATGTGCTGCGTGTGGTGAGTGGCAAGGAAAGAAAAGTGAAGGAATACCTGGATAAGGAAATTTCCCGGGGTGGCTGGAGTGAAGTGGTAAAACAGATTTTCCTCCCCATAGAAAAAGTTTATAAGGTTCAGAACGGAAAGAAGGTAATGCGCGAGCGGAATTATTACCCAGGATATGTGATGGTAGAAGTCGTGGAAGGCAAGCTGGGCGACGATTTGCGGGATGCCGTGAAAAATACACCCAGTGTCATTCATTTCCTGGGAAAAGAAAATCCCATCGCATTGCGGAAAGCGGAAGTCAATAAGATGCTCGGCAAAATGGATGAAATGGCCGAAGCAGGTGGCATGAGCATGAGCGAGCCTTTCATCATCGGCGAGACGATTAAAATCATTGAAGGGCCGTTTAATGATTTTAACGGAATCATTGAAGAGGTGAATGATGAAAAGAAAAAACTGAAAGTGACGGTTAAAATATTCGGAAGATCTACCCCGGTAGAGTTAAACTACATGCAGGTAGAAAAAATCGCCTGATAATTTTCTGAGAACTTTTCTGAGAAGTGAGAAGTTTCCTGCGGAGAACGAAGAATTTGATAAGAATAAAAAATCTGATAAGAATAAAAAAAGGCGTCCGGTAGTACCGGACGTCTTTTTTTATTCTTACGGGAAATATATCTCACCCTCAAACTGCAAAGCCGATTTTAGAAAGAACTACCGCCTGTTTCTGGTGTTTCAGTACTCGTTGAAATATCCGGACTGCTCATAGGAACTTCAGCCACGGGCATTGTAACGGATGCCGGGGCGGGAACTACTTTCTTAGCTGCTTTTTTCTTTGGGGCCGCTTTCTTTTTGGGAGCCACTTTTACGGGAACTGCTTTTTTAGTCGCTATTTTTTTCGGTGCTGCCTTTTTCGCCGCTTTTTTTACTGCTTTCTTGGCTACTTTTTTCGCTACTTTTTTCGCTACTTTTTTGGGAGCTGCCTTTTTGTTTGCCTTCTTTTTAGGGGCCGCTTTTTTCTTAGCTACTTTCTTTTTGGCAGGAGATTTTTTTACTGCTTTTTTGACGATTTTTTTAGGTGCAGATTTCTTTTTCGGCGGGGCTTTTTTCTTAGCTGCTTTTTTCTTTGACTTTGCCATAATTTGAAGAAGATTTTAAAGATTTGATTGCAATGGGAGATTGTGGCAAAAAGTTAACCAGAAATCTCCACATAGAAAAAAATGAACCCACTTAAATTAAAACAATTTCATTTAAGTTATAAAGAAACAGGGATTCTACCTGCGACGGATTGCTTCTTTGGCGACAACAGCCCAGAGGTTTTAGAAGCAATGGCATACGAGGCGATGAAAGTTTTATGCATAAGGCGTCTCGCGAAAGCAGGTAGGCATAAGAAATAAAGTTTGTCAACCCCTTAAACTGTTCAGACCATCAACCGTCAACCATCAACCAAAAAATAGCTTTTGGATATTCCCGGATAAACCATAATTTTGCGTCCCCAATACAGAGTTCTTAGCATAACGTATTGTTTGGGAGTCTTAGCTCAGCTGAGACGTTAACACCAAAAAAAGTAAACATGGCAAAGCAAATTTCCGGTTACGTCAAGTTACAGGTAAAGGGCGGACAAGCCAACCCAGCACCCCCCATCGGACCTGCCTTAGGATCAAAGGGTATCAACATTATGGAGTTCTGTAAGCAATTTAATGCCAGAACTCAGGATAAAATCGGAAAAGTTCTTCCTGTTTTAATCACCGTGTATACCGACAAATCTTTCGAATTTATCATCAAAACACCGCCTGCCGCTGTTCAGCTCCTGGAAGCAGCCAAATTGCAGAGCGGATCCAAGGAGCCGAATCGTAGTAAAGTGGGTAAGGTCAGCTGGACCCAGGTAGAGGCCATTGCAAAAGATAAAATGCCCGACCTAAACTGTTTTACCATTGAAAGCGCCATGCGCATGGTAGCCGGAACGGCACGCAGCATGGGTGTTAACGTGGATGGTAAAGCACCCTGGGACAATTGATTCTGAACACTTAAAATAATTATGATATGGCTATCTCTAAAAAAAGAAAATCTGTTGCCGGTAAGGTCGACAAAAATAAAGCCTACACGCTAAAAGATGCGGCTGTCTTGGTAAAGGAAGTGAACATCACAAAATTCGATGCCTCTGTAGACTTACATATCCGTCTGGGTGTGGATCCGAAAAAAGCTGACCAGTCCGTGCGGGGAACGGTCAGTCTTCCCAACGGAACCGGTAAAACCAAACGCGTATTGGTATTATGTACCCCCGATAAAGAAGCTGCTGCACTTGCTGCCGGCGCTGATTACGTCGGACTGGACGAATACATCACGAAAATCGAAGGTGGATGGGTAGACGTGGATGTGGTCATCGCCACCCCGTCTGTCATGCCGAAAATTGGTAAACTCGGTAAAGTACTGGGACCCCGAAATCTGATGCCGAATCCGAAAACAGGAACGGTAACCAATGATGTGGCAGGTGCCGTGAATGAAGTAAAAGGGGGTAAAATAGCCTTCAAAGTTGATAAGGCCGGAATCATCCACGCGTCGATCGGACGGGTGAGTTTCACACCTGAAAAAATCATTCAGAACAGCCAGGAGCTGATCAACGCGGTCATCCGTGCAAAACCAGCGACCTCAAAAGGTACTTATGTAAAAAGCGTGTTTATGGCTTCCACCATGAGCCCGTCCATTTCAATAGATACCAAGGCATTCGTTCAATAAATTTTTATTAATAAAAGGTTATGACAAAAGATCAAAAAAACGAAGTAATTGAACTGCTGAAAGGTAAGTTCTCCCAATACAATAATTTTTACGTTACCAATACTGAATCACTTTCGGTAGAACAGGTGGGTAAACTGCGTCGTATCTGCTTTAATAAAAAAGTAGAAATGAAAGTCGCAAAGAATACGCTGATTAAAAAAGCACTCGAAAATCTGGATTCTAACAAGTACTCCGGTGTGTTCAATTCATTAAACGGAGTAACTGCTTTGCTGTTCTCTGAAAATGCAAAAGAACCCGCGCTGATCATCACCAGCTTTCGTAAGGAAGCCAATGTTGAACGACCGGTATTGAAAGCCGCTTTCATCGACGGAGATGTCTTTGAAGGAGATAATCAACTGAAAATACTCACCACGCTGAAGAGCAAACATGACCTGATCGGCGAAATTATCGGCTTGCTGCAGTCACCTGCCAAGAATGTGATCAGCGGATTGAACGCCGGTGCAAAACTGGCCGGACTTGTTCAGGCTTTGGAAGCAAGAGCGCAGGCTTAAGGGTTGACGGTTTGAGGTTGACGGTTTTTGATGGATGGTTTGAGGTTGACGGTTTTTGGTGGATGGTTTGAGGTTAAGGTTTTTGGTGGACGGTTTGAGGTTGACGGAGAAATAAGTAATAAACAATTTTTTTATAAACAATCCTCCGGAGTAGGTTAATCCGAACGTGAAGGGGGAAAAAATCAAACAAAATGGCAGATTTAAAAGTATTCGCAGAACAGTTAGTATCTCTGACTGTAAAAGAAGTTAATGAACTCGCAAAAATCCTCAAGGATGAGTATGGTATCGAACCTGCTGCTGCTGCTGTTGCTGTTGCAGGACCTGCTGCCGGTGGTGCTGCTGCCGTCGCTGAAGAAAAAACATCATTTAATGTTATTCTGAAAGCTGCTGGTGCAAACAAACTGAACGTGGTTAAGATCGTGAAAGATCTGACTGGTCTGGGTCTGAAAGAAGCGAAAGATCTCGTTGATGGCGCTCCGAAGCCCGTTAAAGAAGGTGTTAGCAAAGCTGATGCAGAAGGTCTGGTTGCCAAGCTGAAAGAGGCTGGTGCTGATGTTGAAATTCAGTAAGCGAATTTTCATATTTTAAGGAAAAAGGTGAATGATTGATTTCGTTCACCTTTTTTATGGTTAACGGTTTTTGGTAGATGGTTGACGGCAAAGGCAATCCTGGTTCCGTCAACCATTCACCTAAAACCATAAACCGTCTACCAAAAACCTTCAACCACATACCTAAAACCTTAAAACCCTTCCCGGCTACGCCAGGAAAACCCGTCAACTATTTTCACACGATGCCGTTAAATTGAGACAAAATCACTAACTTTGCGGTCCGTTTGTATTACCAATTAAGCTATAAATATTCAGCACAATATAACATGTTACTAATCAATGTATTGGGAATTCTCTGAATTTCTGGGGCATTTTTTTGTACTTATCCGAACTGTAGTTTGAACATTTAAAACAGGATATATACTATATGTCTTCAACAAAAATCCAACCAAGGATCAATTTCGGCAAGATTAAACACCTTGCAGAAACGCCGGACCTGCTCGAAGTGCAGATTCAGTCATTTAAAGAATTTTTCCAGCTGGAAACCACGCCGGACAAGCGAAACATCGAAGGCTTGTTCAAAGTGTTCAAGGAGAATTTCCCGATCACTGACACGCGGAACATTTTCATGCTGGAGTTTCTCGATTATTTTATCGATCCGCCCCGTTACACCATCGAAGAGTGTATGGAACGTGGTCTTACCTACGCCGTTCCCCTGAAAGCGAAACTTCGCCTCAGCTGTAACGATGAGGAACATGTCGATTTCCAGACCATTGTTCAAGATGTTTTCTTAGGAAACATTCCTTATATGACTCCCCGTGGAACCTTTGTAATCAACGGCGCAGAACGCGTGGTTGTTTCCCAGCTTCACCGTTCACCAGGTGTATTCTTCGGTCAGTCGATTCACCCGAACGGAACAAAAATCTATTCTGCCCGCGTGATCCCCTTCAAGGGCGCCTGGATGGAATTCGCGACAGATATCAACAACGTCATGTTTGCGTATATCGACCGGAAGAAGAAATTCCCGGTTACTACCCTGCTGCGTTCCATCGGTTACGAAACAGATAAAGATATCCTCGCTTTGTTCGGTATGGCCGACGAAGTGAAAGTGGATAAAAAAACCCTCCATAAATACATCGGCAAAAAACTCGCTGCCCGCGTGCTCAGAACCTGGGTAGAAGATTTTGTGGATGAAGATACCGGCGAAGTCGTTTCCATCGAAAGAAATGAAATCGTGCTGGAACGCGATACCGTGCTCGACGAAGAAGCGATCGACATGGTGATCGATATGGATGTGAAGAGCGTGTTTATTCAGAAAGAAGATGTGGGTGGTGACTATGCTATTATCTACAACACCCTGAATAAAGATACTTCTAACAGCGAACTCGAAGCCGTTCAGCATATCTACCGTCAGCTCCGCGGAGCCGATGCGCCGGACGATGAAACTGCCCGTGGAATTATCGACAAGCTGTTCTTCAGCGATAAACGATATGACCTCGGAGAAGTTGGCCGTTACAAAATCAACCGTAAACTTCAATTGAATCTGCCGCTGACTCAGAAAACACTGACGAAGGGCGATATGATTGAGATCATCAAATACCTGGTTCGTTTAACGAACGGCAAAGCGGAAATCGATGACATCGATCACCTGAGCAACCGTCGCGTACGTACCGTGGGCGAACAATTATACGCACAGTTCGGTGTGGGGCTTGCCCGTATGGCACGTACCATCCGTGAGCGAATGAACGTTCGTGATAATGAAGTATTTACCCCGGTGGATCTGATCAATGCAAGAACCCTTTCTTCCGTGATCAATTCATTCTTCGGTACTTCCCAGTTATCACAATTTCTCGATCAGACGAATCCATTAAGTGAAATCACCCATAAGCGTCGTATCTCCGCCCTCGGGCCCGGAGGTTTGAGCCGCGAAAGAGCCGGCTTTGAAGTACGTGACGTGCATTATTCTCACTATGGTCGTTTGTGTACGATCGAAACGCCGGAAGGACCGAACATTGGATTGATTTCGACACTTTGCGTTCACGCGAAGATCAACGAAATGGGTTTCATTGAAACGCCCTACCGGAAGGTGAACGAAGGTAAAGTGGACATGAAAAAACTCACGTACCTGAGTGCCGAAGAAGAAGATATTGCCAAGATCGCCCAGGCCAATATCGCATTGGATGATAAAGGAAATTTCGTAGAAGATAAAATTGTTTCGCGTCAAACGGGCGACTTCCCGATTCTTGACCGCAACGAAGTGGAATACATGGATGTGGCGCCCAACCAGATCGTTGGTTTAAGTGCTTCACTCATCCCCTTCCTCGAACATGATGATGCCAACCGTGCCCTGATGGGTTCGAACATGCAACGTCAGGCCGTTCCGCTGATTCTTCCGGAAAGACCCATCGTGGGAACCGGATTGGAAGCAAAGGCAGCCCGGGATGCACGTATCCAGATTCACTCAGAAGGAGAAGGATTGGTTGAATTTGTTGACGCCAACGAAATTCATGTCCGTTACGAAAGAAATGAAATACAAAAACTCGTCAGCTTTGAAGACGATCTGAAAATATACAAGCTCACCAAGTTCATTAAAACGAACCAGGAAACCTGTATCAACCTGAAGCCTGCCGTGAAGAAAGGGCAGCGTGTAAAGGAAGGTGATTTCCTGACAGAAGGATACGCCGTCCAGCATGGTGAAATGGCGCTGGGAAGAAATCTGAAAGTGGCATTCATGCCCTGGAAAGGTTACAACTTCGAGGATGCCATCGTGATCAGTGAAAAAGTAGTGCGGGAAGATCTTTTTACTTCTGTTCATATTTCCGAATACGAACTGGAAGTAAGAGATACCAAACTGGGTGAAGAAGAACTGACGCCGGATATTCCCAATGTATCTGAAGAAGCTACCAAGGACCTCGACGAAAACGGGATCATCCGGGTGGGCGCGCAGATTAAAGAAGGAGATATCCTGATCGGAAAGATCACCCCGAAAGGCGAAAGCGATCCGACACCGGAAGAAAAACTGCTTCGCGCCATCTTTGGTGATAAAGCAGGAGATGCCAAAGATGCTTCATTGAAAGCACCGAGTGGTACAGAAGGCGTCGTGATCAGCAAGAAACTTTTCCAGCGCGCGAAGAAAGATAAGAATGCCAAAGTACGCGAGAAAGCGGTACTGGATAAGATCGAAAAAGTACATGAGAAGAATGAAACCGATCTGAAAGAAGTACTGATCTCCAAACTGCAGGTATTGCTGAAGGATCATTCTTCCACGGGTGTAAATAATAATTTCGGCGAAGTGCAGATCGGCAAGGGAGCGAAATTCACACAGAAAAATCTGAGTGGAATCGACTATCTCAATGTCAATCCACTGGGCTGGACCGGCGATCCGAAATCGGATGAACTGGTGAACGTTCTGCTGCATAACTACAATATCAAGTACAACGAAGAGTTGGGAAGATATAAGAGAGAGAAGTTCAACATATCCATCGGGGACGAATTACCGGCGGGTGTATTGAAACTGGCCAAGGTTTATCTGGCGGTGAAACGTAAACTGAAAGTGGGTGATAAAATGGCGGGTCGCCATGGTAACAAAGGGATCGTCGCAAAGATTGTGCGTGCAGAAGACATGCCATTCCTCGAAGATGGAACCCCGGTTGATATCGTGCTGAACCCACTGGGTGTACCTTCCCGTATGAACCTCGGACAGATCTACGAAACCGTTCTGGGCTGGGCCGGTGAAAAACTCGGACTGAAATTCGCTACGCCGATCTTCGACGGAGCTTCTGTAGAAGAAATCGCGGAACATATCGACAAGGCAGGTTTACCAACCTTTGGTCATACTTACCTCTATGATGGTGAAACCGGCGATCGTTTTGATCAGAAGGCAACCGTGGGCATCATATACATCATCAAACTGCACCATATGGTGGATGATAAAATGCATGCACGTAGCATCGGACCCTATAGTCTCATCACACAGCAGCCGCTGGGTGGTAAAGCACAGTTTGGTGGTCAGCGTTTTGGAGAAATGGAAGTATGGGCCCTCGAAGCCTACGGTGCTGCCAGCATTCTTCAGGAATTGCTTACCCTCAAGAGCGATGATATTATCGGTCGTGCAAAAACTTATGAAGCCATCGTGAAAGGTGACGCGATCCCGAGACCGGGAATCCCTGAATCATTCAACGTGTTGGTTCATGAACTGCGCGGACTCGGACTGGATCTCCGTTTCGATTAATGTAATCATTCAACAATATAAAAAAAACCCCGGGTAATAACCTGGGGTTTTTTTATGCTTATGATCGTGTTGTCAGATAAAATATATGGACAGTATGTATCTACATAAACCTACGGCAAAGTACATATGGTAAATAACACTGCGATGGTATATTTTGCAAATCCGTAAGCGCAAATTACAATATAGAGTTTATCAACCCCGGAGGAAACGGATCAAAATCACCTCGTTTGACCTTATCCCTAAGCTCAAACGATTTGCCAATTTATCAAAAAAAGAAATTACAAAATCCTTAAC
>JAYWCS010000012.1:0-6438 GCA_043780315.1 Bacteroidota bacterium
GATGACCGGTCATCACGCTGCCGACGCCGGCTTCAAATAATTTTCTAAACGGATAGAGTTCGAGGGCATCGAGTTGGGCGCGGGTTTTTTTTATCACCGGAAGATCCAAATGCGAATCGACCGCCACATCCCCATGACCCGGAAAATGTTTTGCGGTCGCCAGCACGCCATTGTCCTGCAGTCCTTTCATATATTGAATGCCCAGTGTCGCCACGCGTTCAGGATCTTCTCCAAACGAACGATCGTTGATCACGGGATTTTCCGGATTATTATTGACATCCACCACGGGCGCAAAATTCACCTGGATACCCATCCGTTTGCATTGTTCGGCAACGATTTGTCCGTATTGATAAATCACCTGCGGGTCCTGCACGGCGCCGAGCATCATCTGCCGCGGAAGAATACCCACACTATCCATGCGCATACCCAACCCCGTTTCTGCGTCGATGGAAAATAAGATCGGCGTCTGGGCGATTTGCTGAAAATGGTTGATGAAGGAAGCCTGCTGTTTGGGTCCTCCCTGAAACAAACAAATACCCCCCACGTCAAAACGGCGGATGTCCGAATCCACCGGCTGATCATAAAATTTAATTTCGCCGGTACCACTGTTGATCGCCGACAACCGGAGGATCATCAGCTGGGCAATTTTCTGGGTATCGGTTAAGGTTTTAAAGACGGAATCCACCCAGTGATTGGGCGGCAGGTTTCGGTTGTATTGTGCCTGAAGGGTAAGGGAAAAAACGAGAAAAATAAGCGGGAAAGCAATTTTCATGATGGATTTTTTCAACGATATGCATGCAATAGAAGGTAAACCTACGAAGGAAAATGAAATTTATTTCCACTAAATTGCCTGCTTCAACGGCTCAAAGAGATGAATGACCTGATCGAATTACTGCCTGACAACATTGCAAACCAGATTGCCGCTGGTGAGGTGATTCAGCGCCCGGCCAGTGCCGTCAAAGAACTCATGGAAAATGCGATCGACGCCGGGGCCAGTCAGGTTAAATTGATTATTCAGGATGCCGGGAAATCGCTGGTACAGGTGATCGACAATGGTCGGGGCATGAGTGTGACCGATGCGCGGATGTGTTTCGAGCGGCACGCCACTTCCAAAATCAGAAATATCGACGACCTGTTTCGGATCCGTACGATGGGTTTCCGCGGGGAGGCCCTGGCGTCGATTGCCGCTGTTGCCCAGGTGGAATTAAAAACAAAACGGGCGTCAGATGAAAATGGAACGTTAATAGAAATTGAAAATAGTTTTGTGAAACTGCAGGAGCCGGTGGCATTTCCCAACGGTACCAGCATCGCGATGAAGAATCTTTTCTTCAATGTCCCGGCCAGAAGAAATTTCCTCAAAAGCAATGCTGCCGAAATGCGTCATATTGTGGATGAGTTCATCCGCGTCGCCTTTTCTTTTCCGTCAGTGAAATTCATTCTGATCAACAACACGCAGGAAGTTTTTCATCTTGAAATCGGATCACTCAAACAACGGATCGTTCAGATTCTGGGAGCCAACTATGCTTCGCGGCTCGTGTCGGTGCAGGAAGACACCGACTATCTCAACATCCACGGTTTCGTCGGAAAACCTGATACTGCTAAGCGTACCCGCGGCGACCAGTATTTTTTTGTGAATAACCGATTCATTCGCAGTGCCTATCTGAATCATGCGGTGATGACGGCGTTCCAGCAAATGATTCCGTCGGATAGTTTTCCGTTGTACATCATTTTTATTGAAATCGATCCTTCGCGGGTGGACATCAACGTGCATCCGACGAAGCAGGAAATAAAGTTTGAAGATGAAAAAATTGTTTATGCTTTTGTGCAGGCCGCAGTAAAACATGCGCTGGCACAGTTCAGCATTACACCGAGTCTGGATTTTGACCTCGATCCGGCAATACAACAATTGGACGCGATAAATAAACCTGTGTCGGAGGAGATGAGAACGGAAATAGAATCTTCGAGTCTGTTTCAAACCTTCACCCGAAAAAACCAGGCGCATTTTATTGAACCGTCGAATCACAGCGATCTCGCGCACTGGCGCAAGGTGGAAATGGAAGATCAAAATTTCACTTCGTCGGTTGCCGGAACACCGGATGCAAAATCGGCAGAACCGGAAGATAAAAGCGCTTCTTTTCAAACACTGTATGCGCGGTTTTCTGCCGATCCCCTTTTTCAGGACGAACTAAATAAACTTTTTCAGTTACAGAACACGTATATCGTGTGCGAAACCAATGGCGGTTTTTTGCTGATTCATCAGCAGTCCGCGCATGAGCGTGTTTTGTATGAAAAATTTATGCTCGCCCTGAGTGGAAAACCGCTCCCCACGCAACCGGGATTATTTCCCCTCACGCTCACGCTCTCCGCGCAGGATGCGGTGGTGCTGCAGGAATTGTTACCAGGATTGGTTTCACTCGGATATGTTATTGAGCCTTTTGGAAAAGATAGTTTCATTGTGCAGGGCTCACCCGCCGGTCATGGTGACCAGAATGACAAACAGGTAATCGAACAATTGCTGGAGCATTGTAAACATTCCGGCAGTGATAAAATGACGTCACTGCATGAGAAAATGATCCGCTCCCTGGCCTGGCAGCAGGCTGTGAAGCCCGGCACCGTACTGACGGAAACCGCCATGCGCGCACTTATCGAAAGTCTTTTCCGCTGTTTGCAACCGAATACCTCGCCAAACGGCAAACCGGTATTCATTGAATTCAAACCGGATTATCTGGAGAAGGTTTTCGGTAGGAGAATTTAATCGATCATGCGCTTTGGTTGACGGTTGACGGTTGACGGTTGACGGATTTGGGTTGACGGTTGACGGTTTTGGGTTGACGGACTTTAATGGGTGATCGACGAAATAAAAAAAACCCGGTGTATACGCCGGGCTCGCTGATAGGAAAAACAAAAGTGCATTAACACGAATCTCTTTAGCTGAGCGCTTCTTCAACTCTGTTTTTCCCATGTTTTAATTCCTTCTTACCCTGATGAGTCAAATGATCCGCTTCCTCTTCAGCGTCTTCTTTAAAATCGTTGAATCCGTCTTTCAGTTTTCTCCAGGTATCTGAACCTTTGGCGGGCGCAACCATCAATCCGATGGCGATTCCGGCGATCAATGTTATAAGTGTCTTGTTCATATTATTCTTTCCAGTAATGGTTCAAAACATAGGCCAATATACATTCAGCCGGGAATCCCGATTTTATGTCAGGAGGATGTTGCAATTTTTCTACACAAGTTTGAAATCAGTAATTTCTTCTCAGATTTTCGACATACGTTTCGATTTCATGGCGAACGGCGCCATTGGAGCTGGCATGGTTATTCACCAGAATCGAGAATTCGAGCAGGTGTTTCCGGTAAGTATAAACATATCCGCTCAAACAGGTGACGCCGGTCATGGATCCGGTCTTCACAAAGATATATCCGCTGTCCTGTTTATAATAGTTCTTCAGCGTACCCATACCGCCGGTTGGAAGAATTCTTTTCATCCGGTCCATCCCGAATTCATTTTTACATTTCATCAACAGTTGCACGAAATCCCGCGGCGTAAATAAATTAAAACGGCTCAGTCCGCTCCCGTCTACCCAATGAGGCTTTTGCGGAAGATCGGCGAGCGGACCCGCCAACAGGTCGGCGATTATTTTTTCATCATTCATCAATCCCAATCGTTGTTTGCTCAACATCAACAAGGTTTGCTCAGCAAAAAAATTATCGCTGCGATGCATCATCGGAATGAAAATCGAATCCACCGGCCGGCTATAAATTTTCGGACTCATGTTCATCATCCGATGCCAGCTTTCGGTGAGCTGATCGGTTCTGCTTTTGCCGGGCTGATAAATATGAATGATTTTTCCAATCGTATCCCGTAATAATTCAACAGCTGCATTCAAATTATGGGTGATGAACGGAACATCCTGTTGCATCTCGGTTTCATTCCCCAGTCGAATATTAAAAATATTTGAATCCATCGTGCGTTGCACCAGAAAGGTTTGGGCCAGTGTATCGGCACTGAATCTCACCGTCCACGAAATCTCCGGAGAACTGAATGCTGTCGCCGTCGATTCAAAAGCGGCATTACTGCGGGTAAGAGATTTTTCTTCAGTCCACCGAATGAAATTTCCATACACCGGCAGCGGACTTCTTTCTGCCGAAAAACTTTCATTGTAGTCATCCCAGGCCCAGCCCACGCCCCAGGGTTTCTCCTGCCATCCTTCGTCGAGCAGATAAATTTTCTTGTGGCTTTTCTTTAGAAAATCCACCACCGGCTGCGACTGAAAATCCGGGTGCAGAAAACTCGGATCACCGGTGGGAGAGAGAAAGAGTGCCGTATCGTTTTCGAAATAACGAATGCCGGTTAGCGAATCTCCCAGCAATTTCATCCCCACATACATCGAAACGATTTTCGTATTGCTGGCGGGGATAAAATATTTATCGCTCTGAAAATCGGCGATTTCTTTTTTTACGGAATCATCATATACATAAACACCAACCAGTGCCGAACGAACCGCCGTTCCCTGCAGAAATGTTCTGAGCGCAGGATTTTCCGCAACGGACGACTGCCCCCGCGATGTACAAAAAATTACGAACAGACTAAATAATATATATCCGGTTTTCAATTCTTACCATTTTGGAATGCGCAAATTATCTTTCCAGTGCGCGCTATTTTGGAATGCGCAAATTATCTTTCCAGTGCGCGTAACCAACGCTCCGGTACTTCATTGCTGCTGGCGAGTAAATAGTCCTGATAGGAGCAGGCGATGAATTTCTGATCGGGCAGCTGCATCCACCAGCGGTTGGTTTTTTTGCTTTGCAGAAAAGTTGTTTCCACTTCTGCAAATGCCGTATGATATTCGATGAAATATTCTTTGTCGTTCAGATTCGCTTCGCGCTGTCCCTTGTTTCTACCATCGATGGCATACCAAAGCATCTGGGCAATTTGTTTTGCCGTCAACTCATGATCGTCCTGCTCGGGAACATAACCATAGATGCCGATGCTGCTGATATTCGGACTCAATCCAGCGAAACGCATAATCAGGCAGGCTTCTTCTCCACTCAGTCCGTTCGGCGATAAAAAATTTGACGGGGCATAAGTATGGGCAATGGCGCAGATATCAAAACTCAGCATATTGGAATTACGCAAAACCGGTTCCATTTCATCGATAAATTCTTTCACCTTGCCTACGCGGAAACAATCGAACCGGAGCTTGTCCATCGTCTCCAGCATTTTCGGATGCACATAATAACTTTGAAACGCAATATGATTATAATGATGAATGAAATTTGGTTCATCCGTTAACATCTCCATCAGGAAATTTTCGTTCTTCAAAAGCGAGTCGATATTGATATCGATGAGGGCATCCACACAGGTTACTTCGATCAGTTTTTTGCGACTGACATAACTCTGGTACTGGGCCAGGGTAAGATCGTGGGAACCGCCTAGAATAATCACTGTTTTTCCAAGGCCGACGAGCTCATTGATGACACTGCGCAGCGCCGCATAGCTGTCCGCCAGATGGGAGCCGGTTTTAATATTGCCGATATCCACAAGGTTCAGGTCGGTATGCCAGTGAAAGAGTTGGTAGAACTGACGGCGGATCGTATCGGGCCCGTTCAGCAGATTACGGGAACGCTGCGCCCCGCGTTCCTCGCGACAGCCCACCAGAATAAGGTCGGCCTCGCCCAGATCGGGGAAATCTTCATCATATACTTTGATTTCCTTCCCTACCTGCCCGTCTTTGTACTCTTCATCATTCGAAATCTCCCGGATATTCACCGGGTCGAGGTAGTCAAGGATATGCAGACTGTACAACATGTACCGCGATTTGAAACAAACTTACACTTGTTTTTCCTTTTATCTTTACGGCATGGAAGAATTACTGGAAAAACTGGACGCCTACCGAAAGGAAATCATCGGCACGACACTCCCGGATGCGGAGGCCGCAGAAACATACCGTATTCGTTTTCTGGGCACCAAGGGGATCGTGAAAAATCTTTTTCAGGAAATGAAAAATGTTTCGGTAGAAAAGAAAAAAGAATTTGGACAGATACTCAATGAATTCAAACAGCTCGCCGAATCCAAATACGACAGCGTAAAAGACTCCGTCAACCGTGAACCGTCAACCGTCAACCAGATGGACTGGTCCCTACCCGGCGACCCCATTGCCGTGGGCACGCGGCATCCGATTAGTCTGGTGAAAAACAGAATCGTTCAGATTTTCGGGCGGCTTGGATTTTCTGTTGCCGAAGGACCGGAGATTGAAGATGACTGGCATAATTTCACGGCGCTCAATCTCCCGGAGGATCATCCCGCCCGCGACATGCAGGATACTTTTTATATTCATAAAAACCCGGACTGGTTGCTGCGCACCCACACCAGCAGCGTGCAGGCGCGGGTGATGGAAAAACAGAAACCGCCGATACGGATTATTTGTCCGGGCCGCGTA
>JAYWCS010000013.1:0-3463 GCA_043780315.1 Bacteroidota bacterium
AGGTTGACGGTTTTAGGTTGACGGAGGAGACATTGGACGGTATCAAAAAAAATGTCCGGAATTTCTTCCAGACATCTTATAATTTCCGTCAACCTAAAACCGTCAACCATTCTCAGCGAAGCTGAGAACAACCGTCAACCTAAAACCATCAACCATTCTCAGCGAAACTGAGAACAACCTAAAACCTTACTGCGCTTCCAACTTGAAGTTGATCGGCTGACTCTTATATGATTTTACTTTTCTTCCATTCTGAACGGCTGGTTTCCAGGATCCGCTTTTTTTAATTACACGAACAGCTGCATCCCGGAGTTCGTTGGGGCCACTCACGGCTTCCACATCGCTCACAGCGCCTTCTTTGTCCACGATGAAACGCACCACGACCGAACCTTGTATTTCGGCACTCACGGCTTCTTCCGGATAAACCAGATTCTTTCCGAGATAACGATACCAGGCGGCAATACCTCCCGGATATTCTGATTCGATTTCTACCTTTCTAAAAGTTTGATCGTAATCGGTATTATCCTTGGGCGCTTCCACCACTCCCTTATTATCAGAAGGGGGAGCCGTGATATTATCATCCTTGACACCTTCCTGATTGGCATTACCAATCTTCGTGTCTTCGAGCTTTTCTACTTCCGGTGGCTTTTCTTCCGCCTTCACCTCTTCATCCTTCACGATTTTGGGAGGAGTGAATTTCGCCATTTCCACCTGTGGTGGTGGCTTGGGGGGAGGCGGAGGCGGTGGCGGTTCATTCTTTTTTTCTTCCTTGATATCTTCTAACTGAACATCCTGCACCACAACGGCGGCTTTTTTACCGCTGCCCTCATAGTTGCTGATCAGATATCCGGCAGCGAGTGCGATCACGACACCCCCCATGACGAGCATGGCGGTACGAAGACGATTATTATACGTCTTGCGCAGATCGTATGCACCGTATTGCTTGTTTCTTCCTTCGAAGATGATGTCAAGCACATCGGCGGATAAAATTTTGTCTACTTCCATAATGGATTATTTCTTGTATTCACTTAATTTATAAAAAAAATCGCAAAAAAATCAATCCCTATTTAATCCCGTTGGCGGCTTCCGTCAGCTTAATGAAATTGTATTCAACCGGTGAAATGTCCACCATCGCATACCGTTTTACCCCGTCGATGGTCATTTCATCCAGTATGTTCACCGTATTTTTATACGTTGCATCCACCGATGGTTTCAAGACCACCACGAAGTCTTTCGGATCGGTCCGGTTCTTCTTGTCGATTACAATGTCCCGCACCTTTTTAAAGTCCGTCTGCTGCAACTTGGACGGGTCGTCGCCTTCGTAATAATAGATCTTGTCGTTCTTGGCCAGCATCAGCGTGATAACCGCTGAGTTTTTCACCTTGTTCTGCTCGTCGGGATTTTTTACATCCTTGGGAAGAAATAAACGCATCGCCGTTGGCTGGCTCATCGTTGTTGTAAAGATGAAAAAAGTGATGAGCAGGAAGCCGAGATCCACCATCGGGGTCAGATCCACCCGCGTGGAGAGCTTTTTACTTTTCTTGACGCCAGGGCCCTTTTTATGACTCCCGCCGCCCGAGGTATCCATTTCTGCCATGTCTGCTTTTTTAGAGCCCGGTTCGCCGAAGCAAACGGGCCGGTTTAATTATTCTGATGACTTCGTACCCTTCAGCTGCTGCATTTTATAAAGCTCAGAGCCAACGGGCGCCGCAATCGGACTCGTTACTACCTGAAACTTCATGAGGTCATTCTTCTTCAACGCAATGATTACTCCCTGCAAAGACGGATACTTCGAAGCATCATCTCCCTTCACCAGCACATTCATTTTTTTACCCTGAAACGCATCCTGGGCAGCCTTGAACCACTCGATCATTTCATTGTTCGTACTGTCCACCGCCGGAATACCCGGTTTCACCACATTTTGTAATGACTCCGGTGTCTTGTCCAGATAGGATTTCAGCTGACTGAATGGCGCCCCGATATAGGCATTGGGAACTTTCACAAAATTGTTCTTTTCTGCATCCGTCAACCTGAGATTCTTTGATGTATTCAACGCGTCGATCATGCTTTGTTTCTCAGATATATTCGCATCAGAAACGGATAAATATACTTTACCGTCCTTATCAATCGTCACCAGCACAACGTCCTTTTCCGGTGCCACCTTGGTAGACACCGAACTCGGCGTTACCACGGATAATGCTTCCGGGGGCTTGAACTTGGTGGCCAGGATAAAGAAGGAAAGCAGAAGAAAGGCCACGTCGCACATCGCCGTCATGTCGATGTTCGTGCTCTTCCTGGGTAACTTTGCTCTTCCCATTTTATTAAGTTTCTTATTAGATGAATTATTGACCAAATTCCATAAACCGCTATCAGAATTGCTTATTTATATAAAGAAGCAAAACTCTGTGTCAGCGTAAATCCGCTTTCATCAATACCATACGTAATGCCATCGATTTTGGTGGTGAATACGTTGTACATGATGATAGAAAGGGCTGAGGTACCGATACCCAGGGCCGTGTTATACAAGGCTTCAGAGATACCCTGGCTCAGTTTGGAAGCTGCTTCACCGCCGCCACTGTCACCCAGCGCAGCAAATGAACGAATCATCCCCATTACCGTTCCCAGCAGACCCAACAGCGTAGCGACCGAGGCAATGGTGGAAAGAAATACGAGGTTCTTTTCCAGCATCGGCAATTCCAGTGCAGTGGCTTCTTCCACGTCTTTCTGAATGGCCAGCACTTTCTGTTCTGTATCCAGATCGCTGGTGGTAATCATTTCTTTGTACTTACGTAAACCCGCTTTCATTACATTTCCTACACTGCCTTTCTGACGATCGCATTCTGCAATCGCACTGTCTACATTTTTATTCGCCAGGTGATACTGCACCTTACGGATGAATTCATTGATGTTACCACTTCCGGTTGCCTTCGTTACCGTCAGGAAACGTTCAATACAAAAAGTGATTACAGTAAGCAAACAACCAATCAGAATCGGTACGATAATACCGCCGAGATACATACGTGCAATCGTTGATTTTGCACCCTCATGATTAGGCCAGAAACCACCATTGGGGTCGGGTTTACTAAAATTGCCATCCGCTCCAATCAAAAATCTCCAGATGATATATCCCAAAATGATACATACCAGCGGAGCTACCCAGGAAATAGAATTGCCTTTTTTAGCAGCTTGTACACTTGATGTAGGTTTCGCTGCTACCGTTGCAGTCGGTCTTGTTTCAGCCATGATCGTTTTTTTTTAGTGTTTAAAGAAAAAATTGAATAAATATAATGATCAATCTATTGGGTGATTGGGCGCTTTAAATTATACTTTTCAAATAGGAATTAAGGAATAATTGGTCTTTCGTAGGAAACACAATATAGTAAATTTCCGGAATGCCAAATGGAAAATACAGAATCTTTACAATTCTATTTCCTCGCAAGCAAACCCTTACCAGTATTCATTTGTC
>JAYWCS010000014.1:0-3868 GCA_043780315.1 Bacteroidota bacterium
TTATAACTTAGGTTCTTCTAAAAATTCTTCGAATACTGGTTTTTTCTTTCTCAGAATGGCGGCAAAAATAAGTCCGAAAATACTGTCGATCACCACCGAATAACCAAACCCTTTTAAAAGGCCCAGCGGTTTCATGCTGGCATCTACGTCCTTAAAACTTTTCATCTGTTGCTCGATCTGATCTTCCGGTACATTTTTCTTTTCAAGGAATAACAGGGTCGTCGCTTTAAAATTTTCCCAGAAAGCCGGATCGACGAATTTGATATAAATAAGATTAAAAATAATATAAACGACTTCGGTGATTAGAATGGCAATAAAAATAGATTGAAAAATTTCTTTCAAATCTCCATATCCCCCTAATTCTTTTTTTCGAAAAATTCCGGTGAATAAATACATCATCAAAATAACGAGATAGGAGACAACGGCAAACAGACCAAAGGAAACGGGAGAGCCAGCGAAAAAATTATATCGTAAAAAAAGCAGCACGATATAAAGTAATCCCGTAATCAGGCCGAAACGCAGGCCATTGCTGTACTTTGAAACGGTTGTCATGAAAAATATTTAAGGGTTATTTACATGGATTCTCTCATTCCGGATGGTTCCAACGGGCTTGCCTGTAAACTGGGCGCCGTTAAAGGCGGAGTTACGTGACTTTGATTTTGAATCCGACACCTGAAATGTCCACTCGGTGGTTGGATTAAACAGGGTCAGACAAGCCCGTTGATTTTTCTCAATGGTACCCGTTTCGAGTTGAAATATTTTGCGTGCATTACCTCCAAATAAGGCATAGATTCTATCACCAGAAAGTGTTGGAAACAGGGTCTGAATTACGCCGTAAGCCGTTTCCAGTCCGGTCATGCCATATTTCGCATTTTCGAATTCCAGGATCTTACTATCATATTCATGGGGTAGGTGATGAGCAGCGATGCAATCGATGGAACCGTCGAGCAATGCCTGTTTCATAAGAGAAATAATCGCCCGCGGGCGCAGAGGCGGATACACTTTTAGATTCGTATCATACGTTGCCAACTGTTCGTCGCTAAAAAAAAGATGATAGGGGGTTACCGAGCAGGAGATATCGATGCCTGAATCTTTTCCCCGCCGGATATATTCAATCGATTTGGGCGATGTAACACCGGTAAAATGAATGCGTGAATTCGTATAACGCGCGAGTTTGATGTCCCGGGCGATGATTAATTCCTCCGACATCATTGGTTTGCCGGGCAATCCGAGCTGGGTCGATAGGATACCTTCATGAATGAGACCGCCGGGCGCGATGCTGGTATCATCCGGAATCTGTATGATGACCCCTTTAAAAGCCTTTACATATTGCAAAGCCTTCACCATCACACCGGAAGATTGAACCGGATGCAGTCCGTCAGAAAAAGCAACCGCCCCGCTGTTTCGCATATCGTACATTTCAGCGAGGTGCTTCCCGTCCAGGTTTTTGGTTATGGCACCGATTGGCCAGATATTCACCGGCAGGGTCGTTGAACGTTGTCGAAGATATTCTACCTGCGATTTATTATCCGTTACGGGCTGCGTATCGGGGATAAGAAAGACATCGGTATACCCACCGGCGGCAGCGGCCGATGATCCGGTATGTAAGGTTTCTTTGAACTCGAATCCGGGATCTGCAAAATTGGAAAATATGTCCACCCAGCCCGGACTGACCTTCAACCCTTTTTGTTCAATTACCTCATCGGTTTTTTCAGAAATCGACGGTAAAATATCGCGGATTATCCCCTGATCGATTAATATATCCAGGGTTTTTCCGTGATGGGAAGAGGATGGGTCAGTAATGCAAGCCTGTTTAATTAGAAGCTTCATCTATAAGGAATTGTCCGAAGATACGGTTTACCAACGAATTGCATTTTCGGGCAATAAGTTTTTATCTTAGATTTACACGCTCAAAAGGGTTTTTCGGGACGTAGCGCAGCCCGGTAGCGCGTTTGCATGGGGTGCAAGAGGCCGCTGGTTCGAATCCAGTCGTCCCGACTTGACAGGACAAGCTGGAATTATTTCCACTTGTCCTGTTTTTATTTTCGCTAAAACCCGCGTCCATACTGTATATTAGCCCCGCCACTCCATTGATACGAATAGTTCGAACGGAAAATCCATCGAAAGTCATTTTTTCGGGGTACATCGAACTAATTATTTCCCATTTCTCTTCGATATCTGCTGTTTCATATAAATATTCCAATTTTAGAAGGTTATTTATTCCTTTATCAAGCAAATCACTAATATCTATTTTGTCGTGATTAGAAGTACTTAATTTGGCTTCTAGTTTTTCGAGTTTATTGCTATACTCAGTTTTCATTTCCCTAAAGTCGGCAGGCTCAATTTGTTTGGATGAAAGTAAGTCCCTGATATAAGATATTTTTTCTTCCAATTCCTTTATCTGTAATCGGTACTGTTTACTGTCATCTTGCAAATGATTGGTTTGGTCATACCAGGCTTCGGATAGCGTTATTTTAAATAAATCTATCATCTCCGGACGAGGAGCATATTTTTTGAGTTCAGTAACAAATATTATGTTCGCATTATCGGCTCTGTAGCGGCATGAGCAACCACCGGTGCAGTGATAATAAGAATAATACTTTGTGTGCCCTTTGGACGCACTACCGGTTAATACTTTATTGCATAAGGGACAAATAAGAAAACCACGTAAAGGCAGAGATTCGTTAGATACGACTTTAAGCCTGTAATTTCTTTTTCTGCCATCTAATACATCCTGAACCTGGTAATACAAGGATTCTGGAATAATTGGCTCATGCAATCCTTTTACAAAACGACTTTCTTCATCCTTGTATTTAGGGATAAATATTTTACCGCAATAAACAGGATTTCTGATTGCAAACCAGAATAGACTTTTTGTAGCGGAAAACCCCTTTTCTTTCGCCATATTAAAGATTTGTTCCGTGTTGTAGACTCCACCAGCTATTTCATTAAACGCCCATCTTAAAATCTCCGCCTGTGGTTCCTTTGGGGCTATAAATTTCCTTCCGCCTTCATCAGTTCTATTGGTGTAGCCAACAGGGGCTAAGCCCATATAACGACCCTCTTTTCTGGCCCTACGCATTCCATGAATAACATTTAATGCCCGCCTGTCATTTTCTACTTCAGGAGCAGCCAGATAAAAAGCCAGCATCATCTTATTTTCGGGAATCGTTAAATCTAGGGGCTGTTCAATTACCTGTGGTTCTACGCCCAATTTGCGGAGCATATTAATCATTTGATAAGCATCACCGGCATTACGGCTAAAACGGTCCCATTTAAGAAACAGCACGAAATCTGCCTTGCTTTTATGTTGCTTCAAATCCACCAAATATTTTTTCCATTCAGGCCGGTTAAACGTTTTGGCAGAATGGTCCTCAAAAATTACTTTACGAATAGATATATTGTTTATGTCACAATATTTACGCAAAAATTCCTCCTGACTGCGCTGGGAATACCCTTTATCTGCCTGCTCATCTGTGCTTACGCGCATATACAAATCGGGTATTTTCATAGATAAAAATTTATAGGTTTCAAATTGCCTTACGCAGTACATTTTGCTTTTGGCTTTCCAAATGTTGGGAAACAACAATGTTTGCAAATTTCCGAAGTAATTCAAGCATTTGAGCAGCCTGCTCCACAGAAATATCCACACCCTTATTGCGCAGCATTTCTACCGCCTTTTCCGGCTTTAATTTTTCCATCTTACACCTCCACATTTAATAATCACACTTCACGAATCTTTCTCTGTATAATACTCCCCATTTTCGATACCAAAAGGTCAGCTTGTTAAGTTAATATTTACTGGTAGAAAGTTCATGATCAGGCTGCTTTTTGAATGGTTTCCTGGTAACGGATATTTGGCTTTTGT
>JAYWCS010000015.1:0-2356 GCA_043780315.1 Bacteroidota bacterium
CTTTTTTTGTGGAAATCTTCCTCGCAAAACCGAGTCTTCAAGAAATCAGTCAGGGCCTGATCCCGTCTCTTCCCGGCAGTGCCGCACTCTATGTGGCCATCGGCATCATCGGAGCAACGGTAATGCCCCATAATTTATACCTGCATTCTGCACTCGTTCAAACGAGAAAAATAAAAAGAGAAGATCCATTTGTCCGCAAGGCACTGAAACTAAATCTTTGGGATTCGGCCATCGCCCTGAATCTTGCTTTTTTTGTCAACGCAGCGATCCTGATTCTGGCGGGAACCGTATTCTTCAAAACAGGTCGTACCCATGTCGGCTCTATCCGTGAGGCACATCAGATGCTCACGCCGTTACTGGGCTCCTCGCTGGCCTCTACCCTGTTTGCGGTGGCCCTGATTGCGGCCGGACAAAGTTCGACGATAACCGGCACCCTCGCCGGACAAATTATCATGGAGGGTCATTTACGGCTCCGTATCAACCCCCTGTTACGCCGGCTCATCACACGCCTGCTCGCCATTCTGCCGGCCGTTATTGTCATTGGTATTTCGGGTGAAAATCAGGTGGATCAATTACTTGTTTTCAGTCAGGTGATATTAAGTCTCCAGTTGGGCTTCGCCGTGATTCCCCTTATTCACTTTGTGAGCGATAAAAAAAAGATGGGCATATTCAGGATAAAAAAATGGACCCGTTTTTTTGCCTGGACCATCGCCGCTTTACTCCTCTATCTGAATCTGAAGCTGGTGATGGACGAAGGATCAAACTATTTCAGCCACCCGGGCCACCCGATTTTAAAAGTCGGGATCGTTTGCATTCTGCTCGGCGCCATTGCCCTGTTGGGTTACGTTTTCATTCATCCCTGGATGAACAAATCATCCGATAAAATGATCACACTTCATGGCCAGGGAAATGAAATCACGCACCTGGAAATTCCGAAGTTCAATAAGATTGCCATCGCCCTGGACTTTAGCCAGCTTGATGAAAAACTACTTGCCTTTGCGATCGGCCAGGGCGGAGCGGACAGCACTTACGTGCTGATGCATATCGTGGAGAGTGCTTCGGCACGGATGCTGGGTAAACAAAGTGACGATCTGGAAACGAGAACCGATCAGGAGCGCCTCAACAACTACCAGCAATCGCTGGCCCATAATCAGTATAAAGCAATTACCCGGCTGGGTTATATTCACCGCAGTAAGGAAATCGTACGGATCGTAAAAGAAGAGGGAGCGGACATCCTGGTGATTGGCGCCCATGGCCATACCGGGTTAAAAGATTTTATTTATGGTGAAACAGTTAATACAGTCCGGCATGAACTGAAAATTCCGGTTCTCATCGTAAATTTATAAAGGACGTTTCATCAGGTGCTTGAGACGGCTGAATGTTTCAGGCTTCATATTGAGGTAAGAAGCGATGTATTTCTGGGGAACCCGCTGCAGGAGATTGCTGTTATCACGTATAAAATTCACAAAGCGTTCCTGTGAACTTAAACGCGCCCGGTTGTATTCAAAACTTTCTTTCTTCAGATATTCCATCGTGGCAATCATTCTGCCGAGTCTTTCCATTTTCGGACTAAACGCATATAGTTTCTCAACGTTTTCCAGTGTGATGGAAACAACCGTCATGTCTTCCAGTGCGTCCACTGAAAAGTTAGATGGCTCACCAGATAAAAAAGAATCGTAACAGCAAATGATATCCGTTTCGCGGGAAAACTGCATCACCATTTCTTCATTTTTACGATAGAAATATTTTCTTGCCAGTCCCTGCAAAATAAAATTCAAATACTTTTCTACCTCTCCCTCTTCTGCTAATTTCTGACGTTTTTTAAAACTACGATACTCAAACATACCCGCCAGATAGGCAAATTCTGCTTCATCCAATGAAACAAAATTGGATAAATAGGCTTTTACAATATCGGTGACGTCCATGCTTTCATTTGAACGCGTAAATTACCAAGTATCGGCAGATGCATCAAATTTTGTACTCCACATTTCAAGCAAAAAACCAGGTGTAACCAAATACTGGAGCCTGTTGCGCATAGTTTGCCGGCAAGCGTTTCCCTTTGTGAATTGCTTCAATTCATGTAGGTTTGCTGACTTTTCTTTAAAAATTTATATCGATGGCTACAAAAATTAAAGTTGCAAATCCGGTAGTTGAACTGGATGGAGATGAAATGACGCGAATCATCTGGAAGTTTATAAAAGACAAACTGATTTTACCCTACCTGGAGCTGGATATTAAATATTTCGATTTGGGCATCGAAAGCCGGGACCACACAAACGATCAGATAACGATTGATGCGGCCAATGCGATCCGTGCCATTGGCGTGGGTATCAAATGTGCGACCATCACCCCCGAT
>JAYWCS010000016.1:0-3894 GCA_043780315.1 Bacteroidota bacterium
AAAGTAACCCCACTCGAAGGCGTGGCCGCCGAAACGGCCGGCGCCATGACCCTTTTTATCAGCGAAAAACTCGGTATCCCCGTGAGTACCACCCATACCATCGCCGGATCCATTATGGGCGTGGGCGCCACCAAGCGTTTGTCGGCCGTTCGCTGGGGCGTTACCATCAACCTGCTCTGGGCCTGGATCCTCACCATTCCGGTGAGCGCCCTTTTTTCCGCAATCGTATACGGCGTCCTGATGCTTTTCAGACATGGACGCTAGTCAATTGACAACTTACCGTTAAAAGTGCTGTTTTTTGGCTACTTTGCGGCCGGTAAAAACAACCGGTTCATGAAAGGAATTATTCTGGCAGGCGGTTCAGGTACAAGGCTTCATCCGCTCACCTTAGCGATCAGCAAACAGATGATGCCCGTTTATGATAAACCCATGATTTACTATCCATTATCGACTTTGATGATGGCCGGTATCCGCGAAATACTGATCATTTCCACCCCGCACGACCTACCCCTTTTTAAAAAATTATTTGGTGACGGCTCCCCGATTGGATTGTCGATTTCGTATGCCGAACAACCTTTGCCAAATGGTTTGGCTCAGGCTTTCGTGATTGGCGCCGATTTCATTGGAAAAGATAATGTTGCCCTCGTGCTGGGGGATAATATATTTTACGGAACGGGCCTGGGCGACCAGCTCGCGGCCAACAGAAATCCGGAAGGCGGCATCGTATACGCCTATCATGTAAGCGATCCTGAACGCTATGGCATAGTGGAATTTGATGAAAACCGCACCGCGATCTCCATCGAAGAAAAACCTGAAAAACCGAAGAGTCATTATGCGGTGCCGGGTTTGTACTTTTATAATAATGATGTAGTCAATATCGCAAGGAATTTAAAACCCAGTCCGCGGGGTGAATATGAAATCACCGATGTGAATAAAGAATATCTGAAAATAGGGAAACTGAAAGTATCGATCATGGACCGGGGAACCGCCTGGCTCGATACCGGTACCTTCGACTCGCTGATGCAGGCTACCCAGTTCGTGCAGGTGATAGAACAAAGACAGGGAATCAAGATTGCCTGTATCGAAGAGATCGCCTACCGCAAAAAATTTATTTCAAAAGAACAGTTGATTTCCATTGCAAAGCCATTGCTTAAAAGCGGGTATGGTCAATATTTGCTCGACCTGGTGAACCAACCTCAATGATACATATACCATGAAAAAAATTCTTGTCACCGGCGGCTGCGGTTATATCGGATCCCATACACTCGTGGATCTGGTTGAAAATGGTTTCGAAGTAGTTTGTGTAGATAATAATTCGAGATCAACTCCCCGCATATTGGAAGGTGTTCAAAAAATTACCGGTAAAAAAATAAAGAACTATAAAGTAGATCTCTGTAATCTGGACGACAGCTTCGCCATCTTCCACGAAAACCCGGATATCACCGGTATCATTCATTTCGCCGCCTATAAATCGGTGGGGGAATCAGTGGAGAACCCGTTGATGTATTTTGAAAATAATCTCATGTCGCTGATCAACCTGCTGAAATGCGTACAGGAATTCAACATTCCGCATTTCGTTTTTTCTTCTTCCTGTACCGTTTATGGCAACCCGGCACAAATTCCGGTTACAGAATCCACGCCTCCAAAACCCGCAGAATCTCCATACGGGTACACAAAGCAAATGGGCGAACAGATCATTGACGAGTTTTCAAAATCCTCCGATTCTAAAAGTATCTTATTGCGCTATTTTAATCCCGTGGGCGCCCATCCCAGCGGATTGATTGGCGAACTGCCCATCGGCAAACCCGCGAACCTCGTACCGGCCATTACACAAACCGCCGTTGGAAAACTGCCGCAGATGCAGGTTTTCGGTGACGACTACCCGACCCGCGACGGCTCCTGCATCCGCGATTATATTCATGTATGCGATATCGCCCATGCCCATACGCTGGCCCTGGAATACCTGATCGCCGGAAAAGAAAAGAAAAAATGTGAAGTGTTCAATCTGGGCAGTGGCGATGGAACCACCGTACTCGAAGCCATCAAAGCCTTTGAAAAAATAAGCGGACTTGCATTGAATTATGTAATCGGCCCGCGCCGGCCCGGAGATGTGATCGCCATTTACGCAAACAATGACCTGGTGCGTCAAGAGTTGGGATGGACCATTAAATACTCGCTCGAGGAGATGTTGTCGACTGCCTGGCGCTGGGAACAAAAAATAAAAATAGACGCCTCTTTTTATAATAGTAAATTTTCAGAGCTGAATTGATTCAATCATTGATTTCAACTTACATACTATGATTACAGTAACAGGACAAAAAGATACCCGCAGTGGATTTGGAGATGGTATCGTCGAGATCGCCCGCAAAAATCCCGAGGTCGTCGCACTCACGGCAGACCTGGCCGGTTCGATGAAACTGCAACAGTTCATCAAAGAATTTCCGGCACGTTTTGTACAGTGCGGCATTGCGGAAGCTAATATGATCAGTGTGGCCGCGGGCATGACCATTGGAGGAAAAATTCCCTTCACAACCACGTTTGCGAATTTCTCCACCGGCCGCGTATATGATCAGATCCGGCAGTCCGTCGCTTACTCTGGAAAAAATGTAAAAATCTGTGCATCGCATGCTGGTCTGACCCTGGGAGAAGATGGCGCCACACACCAGATTCTGGAGGATATTGGCATGATGAAAATGCTGCCGGGCATGACCGTGATTGTGCCTTGTGACTACGCGCAGACAAAAGCGGCCACCATCGCAATCGCCGAATATAAAGGCCCCGTATACCTGCGTTTCGGCAGACCCGTCTGGCCTATTTTCACTGCCGACATGGAATTCCAGATCGGCAAGGCGCAAACCTTTATCGAAGGAACCGATGTGTCTATTTTCGCTTGTGGTCATCTGGTCTGGACCGCCCTGGAAGCTGAGAAAATATTGAAAGAAAAAGGGATCTCTGCAGAAGTCATTAATATTCATACGATCAAACCACTCGATACCGAAGCTATTTTGAAATCCTTGCAGAAAACAGGCTGTGCCGTGAGTGCAGAAGAACATAATATCATTGGTGGACTGGGCGACAGCATCGCTCAAACCGCTTCTAAAACTAATCCGGTTCCGATCGAATACGTCGGCACCAATGATAAATTTGGTGAAAGCGGCACCCCGACTCAACTGTTGGAAAAATACGGGCTGAGTGCTGCCCATATCGCTGCAGCGGCAGAGAAAGTGATCGCGCGGAAAAATAAATAGTCCAATATCCAGTTTTAGCGTAAAATAGTGTGCCCGAATGGCCGAACAGACAACGGATACAGAATTACTGGCTTTATTTCGCGAACCGGCTACGAAGGAAAAGGCGTTCACCGCGATCGTAAAAAAATACCAGGAACGGCTTTACTGGCACATTCGCCGGATGCTGGTCGATCACGACGATTCCAATGATGTGATGCAAAATGTGTTCATCCGGGTTTGGAACGCCCTGGGAAATTTCAGAGAGGATGCGCAGCTTTATACCTGGATCTACCGGATCGCAACCAATGAATGCCTCACCTATTTGGAACAGCAGAAAAAGAAGGCCTCGGTCTCTTTGAATGACCTGGAATCGGGCCTGAGTAATAAGATACGCGCTGACAAAGATTTTGACCCCAACAAACTAGAATGGAAATTACAATTGGCAATCCAACAACTTCCGGAAAAACAACGTATTGTGTTCATGTTACGATATTATGATGAAATGCCCTATGAGGAAATGAGTCGGGTTTTGGAAACATCCGCCGGCGCACTCAAAGCTTCTTATCATCATGCAGCGAAGAAAATAGAAGATTTTATCCTAAACCATTAAACTTTATATACCGCCCGGGGTCTTATTACCGCAATGGAAACTTCAAAACAAATATTA